>WHTA01000001.1 GCA_009379825.1 Streptosporangiales bacterium | reverse complement strand
CCGCATCGAGTACAACGCGATCAGGCCACACGAGGCCATCGCCTTCAACCGGCCCAAGGAGGTGCACCTGGGCCTGGCCGACCCGAAGATCCCGACCTTTCAAGTCAAGGAAATCCTGCCAACTCCTTGACGCGGGACACGATCACCTCGGGGCCGCCACCGAAGTTCAACGGAACTCGGGACATCCTCGTTCCCCAGCGGCGCTGCACCTCGGCCTTGATACGCCGCAGGTTGCGTGGCTCGGGTGCCGCTTCGTATCTGGACAGCGTGATCGCACCCGAGGCGCGGTCGGTGATGTCGAGCCACTCAAGGCCCGGTACCGCGGTGTTCAGGTCGTCCAGGGCGGCGGTCATCTCGCTGCGCAGATCGTGGATGAACACGCTCGGGTCCAGTGGCTTTCGTAGCTCGCCATAGTTCTCCTCGCGGCGTTGCTCGAAGTCAGCCGGTAGGTCTTCGTCGGGATTGCGCCAGGAGTCGGCGCCGACTACCCAGATCTCCTTGCAGCGCAGCTGCTCGCGCAGCGCCTGGAACGTGACGACCTCGTAGACCATCCGCGTCACCCGGGCCCGGCCGCGGGTGTCGGCCCGGTAGACCAGGTCCGACCAGTCCCCGATCGTTCCTCGATGCGATGGCACCGTCTCGCCGAGCGGGTAGTAGGTGAGGTTGCCGGCCTTGGCGTATCGAGTGACCAGTGCCAGGGCGTCGATGACCGGCCGGTGGGTGGTGTTGTTGCTGCGGAACTCCAGCACGTCCAGCAGGGCGATCAACCCGCGGCGGTAGTGCCCGGTATAGGAGGCCCGCAGGGTGGTCTGCACTGTCCGCCGGTACACCGGCCCCTTGGTCTTGAACTCGTGCACCAGCTCCCGCAGCGTCTGTTCCCCGCCAGTCACCGCTGGGAACACCACCTCCCGGACAGCGTCATCAGGGGCAGCCAGCGCCGCCTCGGCGATGGCGAAGAGGATGTTCTCCTTGCCGGTCACCTTCTTGAACGCGTTGATCAGCTCGTTGGTGACCCTGCGTTCGGCCCGGGCGCCGATCCGGTGCACGGTGGCGACCAACAGCTCGACCAGTGTGTCGGTGATCTCGCGTTCCCGCCGATGCACCAGCGCCGCCAGCAACGTCACCGTCAATGGTTGTGCGTGACGGCGTAGATGCGACGGTGCCTCCGCTGCGGCCCTGGCCCGCCAGCCATCGAGGACTTTGGGGGCGACGTCGGCGAACAGCCCAGCCGGAAGGTCCAACGCCCGGACCGCCTGGAGCTTCCCGATCTCGGTCATCATCGACTCCAAGCTCACGTTGCCCGGGCTAGCCTTGATCAGGGCTAACAAAGACGCGGCCCCTTCGTCGACGTCGCCGGGCTCGTCATCCTCACTGGTTGCAATCAAGTTGAGCAGCCGGCCCGTCGCCGATGGATCCAGGCGTCCGGCGATCCGCAACGCCCAGGTCTGTTCGGCTGAGCGCAGGGCCGAACGAACCATCCGCAGTATCCGGCCAGCTGTCGGCGGCTCGATCCGTAGCCGCCGGAACTCGGCCAGCAGCTCCTCACGGACACGATCAGGCCGCCGCTCCGCGTGCGCGACGGCCTCCGACAGCCAACCCGTCAGCTTCTCCTGATCCGCGACGGTCGCAACGCGATAGCCGAGATGGTCCCGGATCTGGGCGCGGTGATACTCGATCGTGCTGCCCGACCACTCGTAGGACCCGAGGTCCGCGGCGTCGACGCCGAGCTGTCCAGCGACAAACACGATGACGTCGTCCGACACCTCCGAACGTCCGCGTGGGAAACGGCCGTGTCGGCTGTAGTGCTTCAACAGCACCGCGAAACCCAGCGCTGTGGCGCCCCGCCTACCGGCGAGCAGCTCTCGATCCTCATCCAACAGGGTCCAGAACTCGATCAGCTCGTCAACGTCAACCTCGGTCGGCTCCATGCACCGCAATCATTCCCGCAAAGTTCACAACTACTTGCCACCGCCCGCTATTGGGGCTGGTGACAGCGCCGTTACCAGCACCCCAGGTTGGGTGCTGATCGGGCGGCTTCCGCGTAGAGGCGTGCCGCGGTCACTGGGTCACCGTCACGCTCGTGCAGGTACGCCGCGACGGCGGTGTGGCGGGGCAGGGCGGGGTCGAGTTCCGCCAGGGCGGCCAGGCCGGCGCGCGGGCCGTCGGCCTCGCCGACCGCGACGGCCCGGTTGAGGCGGGCCACCGGGCTGTCGGTGAGGCGCACCAGTTCGTCGTACCACTCGACGATCTGCACCCAGTCGGTCTCCTCGGCCGTCGGGGCGTCGGCGTGCAGCGCGGCGATGGCCGCCTGGGCCTGGAACTCGCCCAGGCGGTCGCGGGCGAGGGCCGTCTGGAGCACGTCGACGCCCTCGGTGATCAGTTGGGTGTTCCACAGGCCGCGGTCCTGCTCGGCAAGCGGCACGAGCCTGCCGTCGGAGCCGGTCCGTGCCGGGCGCCGTGCGTGGTGCAGCAGCATGAGCGCCAGCAGGCCCGCGACCTCCTCATGCTGAGTCTTGGCCGCCAGTTGGCGAGTGAGCCGGATTGCCTCGGCGGCGAGGTCGACGTCGCCTGAGTAGCCCTCGTTGAAGACCAGGTAGAGCACGCGCAGCACTGTGGCGACGTCACCGGACTGGTCGAACCGGACGCCCGAGACGGTCCGCTTGGCCCGGCTGATCCGCTGGGCCATGGTCGCCTCCGGCACGAGGTAGGCCTGTGCGATCTGACGCGTGGTCAGGCCGCCGACCGCGCGCAGCGTGAGCGCGACGGACGAGGCCGGTGTCAGGGAGGGGTGCGCGCACAGGAAGTACAGCTGGAGCGTGTCGTCCACCGCCTCGCCCTGGCCGGGCACGGGTTCGGTCTCGCCGCGTACCTCGCGGTGCCGTCGCGAGGTATCGGCGCGGACGGCGTCGAGGAACTTGCGCCAGGCCACGGTGACCAGCCAGCCCTTGGGGTCCCGCGGCGAGTCGTCCGGCCACACCCGCACGGCCTCGACCAGGGCGTCCTGCACGGCGTCCTCGGCCACCGCGAAGTCAGCTCCGCGACGGACGAGGACACCGATCACCGCGGGCACCAGCTCCCGCAGCAGCGACTCGTTCACTCGGTGACCGTGGGCTGCTCGGCGTAGAACGGGCGCAGCTCGAGCCACTCGTGGATGGGCTTGCCACCCGCACCCGGAGCCGCCGACAGCTCGCCGGCAAGCTCGAGCGCCCGCTCGTAGGTCTCGACGTCGATCACCATCCAGCCGGCGATCAGGTCCTTGGTCTCCGCGAACGGGCCGTCGGTGACCGGCGGCCGCCCCTCGCCGTCGTGACGGACGAACGTGCCCTCCGGGGAGAGCGCCTGACTGTCGACGAACTCGCCGGTGCCCTCGAGCCGAGCGGCGAAGTCCTGCATGTACTGCACGTAGGCCGAGATCTCCTCCGGCGTCCACTGGTCCATCGGCACGTCGTTGACCGGTGCCGGCGCGCCCCGGTAGTGCTTGAGCAGCAGGTACTTGGCCATCATGTTCTCCTTGGTGAGGTACGGCCCATTGTGGCCGTGTTCATGTCGGGGACGGAGCCGCGGGCGGGTTCTCGACATCCCATCGCGAAATTTTCTGGCGGACTTCACAGCCTCCGCGTACCGCTCAGCGGTGCTGATGCTCCTCCCGCTGCCGGACCAGCTCCTCGACCACGCTCGGCAGAGTCGTCTCGAAGTCGATCAGCTTCGCCCAGTTCGGGGTCACGACGACGCGGACCATGCCGTCGTGGTAGAGCGAACGTACCTCCGCCTCCCACTCGACCCGCTGCTCGGGGGTCATCTGGTAGGTGCTGGTCGCCTGGAGGTACTCGTCCGGGATGCCAGCGACGAAGTCCAGCTCGGCCCGACCCCGGATGAGCAGGATCTTGGGCGGGTGCACCTCGGTGTCGATCGTCAGGGCAACCATCGGGTTCTCGCTCACGGCCTGAAGCTTCGGAGCGTTCTTCGATGTGCACATGACGATCTCCGAGCCGTTCCAGGTAAAGATGATCGGGACATTGCGAGGTGTGCTGTCCTTGGCGACGTAGGCCAAGCGGGTCACGTCGCGAGCCAGCAGCTCCTGACTGATCGGTCGGTTCAGTACCTCGGTGATCTCGTCCGGTCGCACGGTTACTCCTCCCGTCGTCGTTCCCGGTCCATCGCAGGTCGGCCGCGCGGACCGTCAGCTGATCTGCTCGGCCAGGCCGACGACGATGCCCTCCGGGCCGCGGACGTAGCAGAGCCGGTAGCTGTCCTCGTACCGCGCCACCTCACCGACGAGTTCGGCGCCGTGAGTGCTCAGGCGGGCGACCGTGTCATCGATGTCGTCGACCGCGAACATGACGCGGCGAATGCCCAGCGTGTTCGCCGGGGCGTCCGCCGGCACGCCGCTGATGGCCTTCGGCGTGTGGTACTTTGCCAGCTCGATCCGCCCATGGCCGTCCGGGGTCCGCATCATCGCCACCTCGACTCGTTGGTCGTCCAGCCCGACGACACGTGCCGCCCAACGCCCCTCGATCGGAGCCTTACCCTCCAGCTCCATGCCAAGTTCGGTGTAGAACGCAATGGCAGTCTCAAGGTCGTCGACGACAATGCCGACGTTGTCCATCCGCTGAATCGTCATGGTGGTTCTCCTTCTTCGTCGCGCGGCCCGTCGTGGCCACTGGTGCACCAAGGACGGAGCCAGCACCACATTCTCGACACCCGGAAACGTGCCGTGGATCTCCCGGCGTAGTTCTGGGGAAGCGAGGTAGTCACAGGCCGGGCGAACTCCTCAGCGGGTACGCCGACCTGCTCGGCGAACGCTGGAGTCCAGGACCTACCGGAGCCCCTGCCTGCCGCGGGTGGGTGACCCCGGTGGGCCAGCCGCGCTGTTCGCGTGGCTGGCCCTGTGCCGGGGCGGCCTAGACCTCGATGCCGGCGTGGCTCGGCTTGAACCACCAGGCCTGGTCGTCGCCGAGGACGTAGGTGCGGCCTTCGCCGGAGTCCTCGCCGGGGGCGCCCACCATCAGGCCGACGGCGCCGGCGGCGGTGCCGGCACGGTAGTCGACGTAGCCGCCGAACTCGTCGCCTCGCTCTACACTGCCTGGGATGTCCGGTGTGCCCTGGTTGATCCCGGTCGTCCGGCCGGTGGCCAGGCCGCGTGCGCTGCCCGGGATGGTGACGATGCGGCCGGCGTCGACGACGCGGCCGATGTCCTCGCCAGGCACCCCGATGGCGATGTCCGCGTACCCGTCGTCGTCGACGTCGTGCAGGGTGACGCTGTCGCCGAACTCGTCGTTGTCCTCGCCGGTGCCCGGCACCCCGGACGTGCTCTGGTTGATCTCCTGCCTGGCCCCGTCCAGGTTCGGCCCGGTGGCACGGCCGGGGAAGATCTCCACCCGGCCCCGATGGCGGGCAGTGCCCGAATTGCCGACCGCCAGCTCGGCCTGGCCGTCACCGTTGACGTCGCCGACGGCGACCCGGAGCTGGGCAGGGCTGAACGTGCGACCGTCGCCGGCCGTGTGCCCGTCCGGCTCGCTGAGCATCGTCCGCAGGTACGCCTCCTCCTCGCTGCCGAAGAGGGTGTACGCCAGGTCGGGACGGCCGTCGCCGGTCAGGTCGCCGGCGGCCACGCCGCTGACACCCTCCTCGGTGCTGCGGTCGAGCACCTCGACCGGCCAGCTCTCTCCTGGTCGCGGGCGTCCGCGCTGCCGGCGGCCCAGCCGAGCTCGCTGCCGCCGAGCACCAGGTCGTCGTAGCCGTCCTGGTCCATGTCCGCGGTGGCGGACGACCGACAGCCGGGGAACGACAGGTCCGGCAGGTTCAGCGCGACACCGGCGGCGAACCCGTCGGCGCCGCCGAACAGCACGCCGATGTCACCCACCCCCGACCGCACACCGCTGGTGCAGACGGCGAGGTCGGCGTAGCCGTCGGCGTCGTAGTCGCCGGAGGTGACCGCGTTGCCGAACTGGCGGTACGCCTCCGGTGAGCCGGGCACGTGCCCGCTGCCCTGCACGAGCCGCACCGGGTCGGTGCGGGTCGGCCCGTCCGGGGTGCCGGCGAACACCGCGACCGCGCCGGCCCGGGTCACCCCGTCGACGTCCGCGTTCCGGTGCGCGGTCACGGTCTCCGGGTAGCCGTCGCCGTCGAAGTCCCAGGGCTGGGCCGTGTCGGCCGGCGCCGCGTGAGCTGTGGTGCTGACGAGCATCGCGAGTGCAGCTGCGCCGAGTACCGCTGACAACGGTCTGCTGGGGTGCATCGGCCCCTCCTCGAGTCATCGCCCGCTGGGGCGCGGGCGCATATATGGTGCAGACTCCCAGAGGGTGTACCGGGTTGACATGACATGTTGGCCGCACCCGGCCGGTCGGACGGACGTCAGCTGAACTCTGCGAGGGTGCGTTCGGCCTCGGCCAGCCACTCGCGCTTGGTCTCGGCGGCGTTCTTCGCCTCCTCGGCCTCGCGCTCCTTGCCCCGTTCGCGGGCCTTCTCCGCGCTGCTCTCCAGCTTGGCGATCGACTCCCGCAGCTGCGCGACGGTGGCCTCGGCGCGGGCCCTGGCCTCCGGGTTGGTGCGCTGCCACTCCCGCTCCTCGGCGGCCCGCACCGCGTCCTCGACCTTACGGAGCCGGCCCTCGACCCTGGCGCGGTCACTGCGCGGTACGTGCCCCTCGGTGTTCCACCTGTCCCTGATGTCGCGCAGCGCGCTGCGCGCCGTGGCGAGGTCGGTGATCGGGAGCAGCTTCTCCGCCTCCTCGACCAGCGTCGTCTTGCGCTCCAGGTTGGCGCTCTGCTCGGCGTCGCGCTGCGCGAACGCCTCCGCGCGGGCGCCGAAGAAGGTGTCCTGGGCGGCCTTGAACCTGGTCCACAACTCCTGGTCGACGCTGCGCTCGGCCCGGCCCGCGGCGCGCCACTCGTTCATCAGGTCGCGGAACCGGCCGGAGACCGGGCCCCAGTCGGTGGCGTCGGCGAGGCTCTCCGCCTCGCGCACCAGCCGCTCCTTGGCCTCCCGCGCCTCGTCGTGGTGGCTGGCCAGCTCCTGGAAGTACTTGCGGCGACGCTTGGCGAACGTGTTACGGGCGGTCGCGAGGCGCTTCCACAGCGCCTGGTCGGTCGTCTTGTCCAGCCGCTCCAGGGTCTTCCAGGTGTCCACCAGCTCGCGGAGCCTGTTACCGCCTGCCTTCCACCTGGTGCCGGAGTCGGCGATCTCCTCGGCCTCGGTGACCAGTGCTTCCTTCTGCTGCCTGACCTCGTCCTTGTGCTGCTCCCGCTGCTGACGCATCGCCGCACGGCGTTCCTCGATGGCCGGGCGCAGCGCTTCCACCCGCGCCGCCAGCGAGTCCAGGTCGCCGACGGCGGCCGTGGACTCGATCGCCTCCGCCAAGTGGTCGGCCTGCTTGGTCGCGTGCTCGGGCGAGAGCGCGCCGCTGCCGAGGCGCTGCTCGATCAGCTCGACCTCGGTACGGAGCTCGTCGAACTTGCGGTGGAAGAAGGCGAGGGCCTCCTCGGGAGAGCCGGCTTGCCAGGATCCGACGACGCGTTCAACCTTCGAGGTGCGCACGTAGACAGTGCCGTCGTCGTCGACGCGGCCCCACGGGTCGCTGGTCACCGTACCTACCTATCGCCCTCTCACTTGCTGACCGAGACCTTCTCGATCGTCACCTTCTTCTTCGGCGGTCCGCCGCCGACCTGCGGATCTTCCTTCGTCGGGCCCGCCTTGCCGACCTGCTCGACCATACCCATTCCGCCGGTGACCTGGCCGAAGACCGTGTATTGCGGCGGCAGGTCGGACTCCTTGTAGACGATGAAGAACTGGCTGCCGTTGCTGTCCGGCGTGCCGCTGTTCGCCATCGCGAGCACGCCCTTCTTGTACAGGCTCTCGCCCTTCTTCATGCCCTTGGTGCTGACGTTCTCCGTGCCGTACTGGTAGCTGGGGCCCTGAGCTTTGCCGGCCGGTTTGCCGCACTGCAAGACGTAGAACCCTTTGTTGACGACGCGGTGACAACTCGTGTTGTCGAAGAACTTCTTACCCGCGAGGTAGCTGAACGAGTTCACCGTGCACGGCGCCTTCTCACCGAACAGCGAAACCCGTAGGTTGCCGCGGTTCGTCGCGACCGTCGCGGTGCGGTCCTTCTTCACCTTCTTCTTCGGCGGCGTGCCGACATCCTTCAGCTGGCCGCCCTGCGCAGGTACCTCCTGGTACGCGCACTCGTTCGGCTTCGCCGCCGCCGAGGTGTTCTGCTTGGGCTTCGGCGAGTCCTTGGTCGGCATCGCCTCCGGGTCCTTCTCGTCCTTGGAGATCGCGTAGGCAAGGGCACCCATACCACCGACGATGACGACGACGATGGCTACCGACGCCACAACCGCCTTGATCGTGCGATTGCGTTCGTCCTTGCGCATCCGGCGGGCAAGCTGGCGCTGATAGCGTTCGCGCTCGACCTGCTTGCGTCGCTCCTTGCCAGGCACCCGCTGCCTCCATCCGTCACGCTCTGCGGAAATCCTCAGGTCCCGGCATGGTAACCGGCCAGCCTGGGCCGGTGCGCACGCCGCCGGGGTTGATGCTCGGCCGTAACCCGCGCGGCCACCGGAACTCGGTCGCAGCGCCGTGACCACCGTCGGTACGCTCGAGGTGGTGGGCACCCGGCTCGGGGGACAGTAGCGGGTCGAGGGGAGAGCCCGCCAGCGTCCAGCAGAAAGGGGCGACGTGCTGATCGCCGGCTTCCCCGCGGAAGCGTTCGACACGAACTGCTACGTGATCGCACCGGCTGCGGGAGAGGAGTGCGTCATCGTCGACCCTGGGTACGGGGTCAGCGGACGCCTCGACGAGGTGCTCGCCGAACACCGGCTGCGGCCGGTGGCCGTGCTGCTGACGCACGGCCACCTCGACCACACCTTCTCCGTCACGCCGGTGTGCGGAGCCAAGGGCGTGCCGGCCTACGTGCATCCGGACGACTGTGCGCTGCTGGAACGGCCCGAGCGCGGCCTCTCCGCTGACATGGTCGCGATGCTCGGCGGCCTGGACTGGAGCGAGCCTTCCGACGTCAAGCCGCTGGCCGACGGCGAGGCGGTTCAGCTGGCCGGCCTGGAGATCACCGTGGACCACGCACCTGGGCACACCAGGGGCTCGGTGATGTTCCGGCTGCCCGCGGTCGAGGACATCCCCGAGGTGTGCCTGTCCGGCGACGTGCTGTTCGCCGGTTCCATCGGCCGCACCGACCTGCCCGGCGGCGACCATGCGACCATGTTGCACACGCTGCGTAAAAAGGTACTGACGCTGCCGGACACCATGGCCGTACTTCCCGGCCACGGTCCGCAGACCACCATCGGCAGGGAGCGGCAGGCGAACCCGTTCCTGCAGGACCTGCCCGACGGCGATGCGGATGCCGGCGCCGCCGGCTGACGCGCAGCCACGTCTCACCCGTTCGTCGAGGAGTTCCCCAGTCATGTCCAGACCGACCCGGTTGTCCGGCTTCCCCGAGTGGTTGCCCGCCGATCGGATAGTCGAGCAGCAGGTACTCGACACGCTGCAACGAGTCTTCGAGCTGCACGGCTTCGCGTCCATCGAGACCCGGGCGGTGGAGCCGCTCTCGGTGCTGCTCAGCAAGGGCGAGGTGGACAAGGAGGTCTACGTCGTCCGGCGGCTGCACGCCGACCCCGGTGAGGCCGAGGAGGACGCGCTCGCGCTGCACTTCGACCTGACGGTGCCGTTCGCCAGGTACGTGCTGGAGAACGCCGGCAAGCTCGACTTCCCGTTCCGCAGGTACCAGATCCAGAAGGCGTGGCGCGGGGAGCGGCCGCAGGAGGGCAGGTACCGCGAGTTCCTGCAGGCGGACGTGGACATCGTCGCGAGGGACACGCTGCCGCTGCACTACGAGGTGGAGCTGCCGCTGGTGATCGCGGACGCGCTCGCGGCGCTGCCGCTGCCGCCGGTGCGCATCCACGCGAACAACCGCAAGCTCGCGGAGGGCTTCTACCGCGGCATCGGCGTCGAGGACCCGATGGGCGTGCTGCGCATCGTGGACAAGCTCGACAAGATCGGGCCTGCCGGGGTGAAGGACGCGCTGACGACCGACGTCGGCCTGACCGACAAGCAGGCCGAGGCGTGCCTGTCGCTGGCCGAGATCCGTACCGAGGACGCGTCGTTCGTGGACGCGGTGCGGGCACTCGGCGCCGAGCACCCGCTGCTCGACGAGGGGCTGGACGAGCTGGTGCGGGTCGTCGAGGGCGTGCGGGAGCACGCGCCCGGTGCCGTCGTCGCCGACCTGAAGATCGCGCGCGGCCTGGACTACTACACCGGCACCGTCTACGAGAGCACGCTGGTCGGGCACGAGGACCTCGGCTCGGTGTGCTCAGGCGGCCGCTACGACAACCTGGCGAGCACCGAAGGCGCCAGCTACCCCGGCATCGGCCTGTCCATCGGGGTGAGCCGGCTGCTCGGCCGGCTGGTGGGCAAGGAGGTCGTGCGTGCCTCCAGGCAGGTGCCCACCTGCGTGCTCGTCGCCCTACCGGACGAGGACGCTCGCGCCGCCTGCATGCGCACGGCGATGACCCTGCGCCGCCGGGGCATCGCGACGGAGGTCGCGCCGAACGCGGCGAAGTACGGCAAGCAGATCAGGTACGCGGACCGGCGCGGCATCCCGTACGTTTGGTTCCCCGGCGCCGACGGCGACGAGGTGAAGGACATCAGGAGCGGTGACCAGATGCCGGCCGACCCGGCCAGCTGGAGCCCGCCGGACGACGACCTGTGGCCGACCATCACGAGCTAGCGGTGCCGCCGCTTCCGACCGACCCGAGGAGAGAACCGTGATCCGCACCCACGACGCCGGATCGCTGCGTGTGCAGCACGTGGGCGACACCGTCACCCTGGCCGGGTGGGTAGCGCACCGCCGCGACCACGGTGGCGTCATCTTCGTCGACCTCAGGGACGCCAGCGGTGTCGCGCAGGTGGTGTTCCGCGCCGCGGACGTCGCCGCGACCGCAGGCGAGCTGCGCAACGAGTACTGCATCGCGGTGACCGGCACGGTCGCGCGCCGGCCGGAGGGCAACGAGAACCCGGCGCTGCCGACGGGCGCGGTCGAGGTGGAGGCCGGTTCGCTGGACGTGCTGAGCGCGGCCGCCCCATTGCCGTTCCAGGTGGACGAGCACGTCGACGTCGGCGAGGAAGCCCGGCTGAAGTGGCGCTACCTGGACCTGCGGCGACCCGGACCCGCCGCCGCGTTGCGGCTGCGTTCCGAGGCGAACCGGATCGCCAGGGAGGTGCTGCACGGCAGGGACTTCGTGGAGATCGAGACGCCGACCATGACCAGGTCGACGCCTGAGGGCGCACGCGACTTCGTGGTGCCCGCCCGGCTGCGACCAGGCTCCTGGTACGCGCTGCCGCAGTCGCCGCAGCTGTTCAAGCAGCTGCTGATGGTGGCCGGCATGGAGCGCTACTACCAGATCGCCCGCTGCTACCGGGACGAGGACTTCCGCGCCGACCGGCAGCCGGAGTTCACCCAGCTCGACATCGAGATGTCGTTCGTCGAGGAGGACGACGTGCTCGAGCTCGGCGAGGCGGTCATCGGCGCGCTGTGGCAGGAGCTGGCCGGACACGAGATCCCGCGGCCGATCCCGCGGATGACGTACGCGGACGCCATGGCGCGCTACGGCACCGACAAGCCGGACGTGCGCTTCGGTCTCGAGCTGGTGGAGCTGACCGAGTTCTTCGCCGAGACGCCGTTCCGGGTGTTCCGCGCGCCGTACGTCGGCGCCGTGGTGATGCCGGGCGGCGCGGACCAGACCCGCAAGCAGTTCGACGGCTGGCAGGAGTGGGCACGGGCGCGCGGCGCGAAGGGGCTCGCGTACGTCGTGGTGAACGACGACGGCACCCTCGGCGGTCCGGTGGCGAAGAACCTCGCCGAGGACGAGCGCACCGGGCTGGCGAAGGCCGTCGGCGCCTCGCCGGGCGACGCGGTGTTCTTCGCCGCGGACGAGCCGCGCAAGGCGCGTGCGCTGCTCGGCGCGGCGCGGCTGGAGATCGGGCGCACCCGCGGCCTTGCCGACGAGAGCGCGTGGGCGTTCCTCTGGGTGGTGGACGCGCCGCTGCTCGAGCTCGCCGGCGAGACCGACGACGTCGCCGTCGGCGGCGGCACCTGGACGGCGGTGCACCACGCGTTCACCGCGCCGAAGCCGGAGTGGCTGGACCGGCTGGAGGAGTCGCCGGGCGAGGCACTGGCGAACGCGTACGACCTGGTCTGCAACGGCCACGAGATCGGTGGCGGCTCGATCCGTATCCACCGGGCGGACGTACAGCAGCGGGTGTTCGACCTGATGGGCCTGGACGCGGAGCAGGCGAACGAGAAGTTCGGCTTCCTGCTCGAGGCGTTCAAGTACGGCCCACCACCACACGGCGGCATCGCGTTCGGCTGGGACCGCATCTGCATGCTGCTGGCCGGCGCACCTTCGCTGCGCGAGATCATCGCGTTCCCGAAGTCCGGCGGCGGCTACGACCCGCTGACCAGCGCACCGGCGCCGATCACCGCCCAGCAACGCAAGGAAGCCGGCGTCGACGCACCGGCGAAGCCCACCCAGCCCGGCTGACCGCGCCGCCCGGCGGGTCAGGGCTCGAGCAGGTACCCGCGGACGCGGCGGAGGTGGGCGCGCATGGCGTCCGCGGCGGCGGGGGCGTCGCGCTCGGCGAGGGCGGTGGCTATCTGCCGGTGGTCGCGGCGGTACTCGTCGCGGCGGGTCACGGAGAAGCTGCGGCGCTTCAGGCTGCCCCACAGCGGCTGCTCCTGGCGCGCCTCGTTGATCATGTCGTAGATCCGCACCAGCAGCGCGTTGTGCGTCGCGGCGGCGATGGCGCGGTGGAACGCGGCGTCCCACACCTCGAACTCGTCGTGGCCCTCGGCGGTCTCGCAGCCGGTGGCGCACCGCTCCACCTCCGCGACGTCTGGCGGGGTGGCGGCGGTCGCGGCGAGCGAGACGAGCAGTGGCTCCAGGGTGACCCTGGCCTCCATGATCTCCGCCGGGCTGGTGGCCTCGACCGGGGCGGCCCGGGTGCCGTGGCAGTCCGGCGTGACGAACGTGCCGCGGCCCACGTGCCTGGTGATCTCGCCGCGCGCCTCCAGGATCTGCAGCGCGCGCCGCACGGTGGTACGGCTCTGTCCCGAGCGCTCGGCGAGCTCCCGCTCGGTCGGCAGCCGACTGCCGGGCGCGAGCTCTGCCATCGCCTGCTCGACCAGGTCGACGACGGACTTCTCACCGCCGAGCGCGCTGTCGTGTCGCTGCATGGGCACCCCTTGGACCATTGCAACCAATCCTACCGGCCGTCCGCCGTGGCGCTGCGTGACCTCGCCGCGTTGACCTAAGATCCCGGTAAAGCTAAGGTCAACCAATCAGATCGATCGAGACCATTAGTGGCCGACGGTGGGGGAGTCGCGTGAAGGGCCGGCGATGAAGCTCGTCACGTACCGCACCTCGGACAGCGACCGGGTGGGCGCCGTCGACGTCGAGCGGCAGGTGGTGCGGCCGCTGCTCGAACCGGCAGGCGACCTGCTGAGCCTGATCCAGGACTGGCCGGCCGTCGCGCCCGCGCTTGTCTTCGCCGCCGACCCGGTGCCGCTGGACGGCATCGAGCTGAGAGCGCCGCTGCAGCCGCGCAGGGACGTGTTCTGCGTCGGCAAGAACTACCAGGACCACTCCGGCGAGTTCGCCCGTAGCGGCTTCGACGCCACCGGCAAGGGCGCGACCGACGAGATCCCCGAGCACCCGATCGTGTTCACCAAGTCGACCGGCAGCGTCGTCGGGCCCGGCGCACCGATCGACCCGCACCTCGACCTGACCGAGTCACTGGACTACGAGATCGAGCTCGGCGTCATCATCGGCAGGACCGGCCGCGGCATCGCCGCGGCGGACGTGCCCGCGCACGTCTGGGGCTACACGATCGTCAACGACGTCACGGCCAGGGACCTGCAGCGGGCGCACCGGCAGTGGTACATCGGGAAGTCGCTGGACACGTTCTGCCCGATGGGGCCGTGGGCGGTCACCGCGGACGAGGTGGACCTGGCCGACCTCACGATCAGGTGCTGGGTGAATGACGAGCTGCGCCAGGACGGGCACACCCGCGACCTGATCTTCGACGTGCCGACGCTGGTCTCGACGATCTCGGCCGGCATCACCCTCCACCCGGGCGACGTGCTCGCGACCGGCACACCGGCAGGCGTCGGCATCGGGTTCGACCCGCCGCGGTTCCTGCGGCCGGGCGACGTCGTGGCGGGGGAGATCACCGAACTGGGGCGACTGGTCAACCGGGTGGCCGACGCCTGACCCCTCCGCAATGAAGCGAGGAACCCATGTCCGAGCCCACGGAGAAGACATCGCAGGACGTCGCGCCGCCGCCCAGGAGCCGCTGGAAGACGCTCGGCCCAGGCCTGATCGTGATGGCGGCGTTCATGGGGCCGGGGTCGGTGACCACGGCGAGCGTCGCCGGCGCGAACTTCGGTTTCGTCGTGCTGTGGTCGGTGGTGTTCGCCACCGTCGCCACGATCATCCTGCAGGAGATGACCGCGCGGCTGGGCATCGTCAGCCGCCTCGGGCTCGGTGACGCGCTGCGCCAGGCGTTCGCCAACCCGGTCTGGAAGGCGATCGCCGCGGTCCTCGTGCTGCTGGCCATCGCCGTCGGCGGGTTCTCCTTCGAGACCGGCAACGTCACCGGCGCCTCGCAGGGGCTGACCATCCTCACCGGTATCCCGTCGCAGGTGACGGCCGTGGTCGCCGGCATCATCGTGTTTGCGCTGCTGTTCATCGGCCGCTACAAGATCGTGGAGCGCACACTCGTGGTGCTTGTGGCGTTGATGAGCGTGGTGTTCCTGCTCACCGCCGTACTCGTCCGGCCGGACGTGGGGGAGATGCTGCGCGGTCTGGTCGTGCCTTCGGTTCCCGCCGGCTCGCTGATCACGCTGGTCGGGCTGATCGGCAGCACCGTCGTGCCGTACAACCTGTTCCTGCACTCCGCCTCGGTGCAGGAGAAGTGGCCGACGACGGTGCCGACGAAGCAGGCGCTGTCGGAGTCGCGGGTGGACACGTCGGTGTCGATCACACTGGGCGGGCTCATCACCGCGGCGATCCTCGCCACCGGCGCGGCCGCGTTCTTCCAGCACGGTGACACGGTGGAGGACGCCGTCGACATGGCCCGTCAGCTGGAGCCGACCCTCGGCACGGCCGCGGAGTTCCTGTTCGGCCTCGGGTTCATGGCCGCCGGGCTGACCAGCGCCATCACGGCGCCCCTCGGTGCCGCGTACGCGCTGACCGGCGTGCTCGGCTGGGGCCGCGACATGCGCAGCTGGCGGTTCCGTGCGGTCTGGATGACGGTGGTGGCCGTCGGCACGCTGTTCGCCGTGCTCGGGACGGCACCGATCGCCGTCATCCTGATCACCCAGTACGCCGCGGGCCTCACGCTCCCGGTGCTCGCGATCTTCCTGATCATCGTGATGAACCGACGTGCCATGCTGCGCGAGCACACCAACGGCGTGCTCGCGAACGTCCTCGGCGTGATCGTTGTGGCCGGTGTGGTGACGCTGGGCATCCTGCAACTGTTCGGCATCGGCTGACCCGCGGCCCCCTGACGGTGGACGTATGCTCTTTTCGTGCACACCGAGAAAGCCACGGGGGAGCAGTCGATGTCCACGCCTGAGGGGTTGCCCGCCGAGTCGCTCCGGGCGTCCGACGCCGACCGGCATGCGGCGGCGGAGACGCTCCGCGACGCCGCCGGCGACGGCCGGCTCGACCTCGCCGAGCTGGACGAGCGGCTCGACCTGGTCTACGCCGCAAGGACGCGGGCCGAGCTGACGCCGCTGGTGGCCGACCTGGTACCGGCCGCGCCGGCGGTGTCCAGCACCGAACCGCTGGTGCTGGAGACCCGCAGCGGCACCGTAAAGCGAACCGGTCGCTGGGTCGCGCCAGGGCGCATCATGGCGAGGTCGACGAGCGGGACGGTGAAGCTGGACTTCACCGAGGCCGCCCGCCCGGCCGGTGACGTCACCGTCGAGGCCGAGACGAAGTCGGGCGCGATCGTGCTGATCGTGCCGCGTGGCTGGCAGGTGCGGATCGAGTCGGCGGCGACGCACAGTGGCTCGGTGGCGAACAAGGCGATCGACCCGCCGCAGCCGGGCGCGCCGACGCTGTACGTGCACGGCGCCGTGCGCAGCGGCACGGTGAAGGTCAGGTACCCGTACCGCAGCCGGAAGCGCTGACCGCCGGCGCACGGTCGCCGGTCAGCTCGGCCGCGGTGAACGCGTGGTCGCACGCGAAGCCGAGCCGCAGGTAGAGCGCGCGTGCGGCGTCGTTGTCGGCGTACATGCCGAGGGTCACAGCGGACTTGCCCTCGGCGAGCAAGCCCCGGGTGGTCCAGGCGGTGAGCGCCGCGCCGTACCCGTTCCTGCGGTGTGCGTGCGCGGTGGCGACCGACGAGATGTGCCCGACGGCGGCGCTGCGGCTGGTGTCGGCGAGGCAGGCGGCGAGGCTGCCGTCGGCGGCCACCAGGCCGGCCCAGCGCACGGCGGCGTCGTCACCCGGCCAGGTGGACGTGCCCGGACTGCTCTCCTCGAGCAACGTACGGACGGCCGGCAGGTCGGCGACGGTGAGCCGGCGGGCGCGGTCCTCGGCCGCCAGCTGCGGCGGCGGCGTCGTGGTCCACAGCCAGTCCCAGTCGGCCAGCGGTGTCGCGGTGACCGTGGTGGGCAGGTGCGCCAGCCAGCCCCGCGGCAGCGAGGCGCGGGTGGCCGCGGGCACCTGGTCACGCACCTGGGCGAGCAGCCGCGCGGCGGCCGCCGGCGGGCCGACCCCGCTGAACCGGGTGCGGCCGTGCGAGGCGTTCACCCAGACGAGCGCGCCGTCCGCGGCCCAGGCGTCGCCGACGGTCCCGTTGCCGACGGCTGCCTGGACGTACCTGTCGCCGCCGCTGGCAGCGAGGATCTCGGTGGGAGACAGGGGATGGGGCACGGCTCCAGGTTAGCTCGCCGGGTAAGGAGCGGCAGTGCTGGCACCGGTTACCGCGACCGGCTCGTGCAGTCCGACGCCGGCGATCCAGTCGGCGACGTGCGCGGCGACCGCGTCCGGGTTACGGGCCCATTTCAGGTGGCCGGGTGCGACGCCGTCCGGCGCGTAGTGCCAGCGGTCGACCCTGGCGCTGCGCAGCTTGCCGCAGAGGTGGTCCATCGACGCCGCGGGAGCCAGGTGGTCACCGGCGACGGAGACGGCCAGCGCAGGCACCCGGACCCTGGCGATGAGAGCTGGTCGTAGTCGACGCCGCCGAGCCGGTACTGCCCGCTGCGCGCGTTACGTGCCCAGTCGCGCATCAGCCGCGCCGGCTGCCGGCCGCCGAAGTCGAACCGGTCGCCAGGCCAGTGCCCGGCGACCGCGCTGACCGCCGCGACGAACTGCGAGTAGCCGAGCACCGCGAGCCGGCGTTGCACCGCGGTGAAGCCGGCGAAGTACACGGTGCCGGCCGCCACCAGCACCACGCCGTCCACCTCGCCCGGGTGCTTCGCGGCGTAGAGCACGGCGAGCTGGCCGCCGATGCTGTTCCCACCGACCAGGAGCCTGCGGCCGCGGAACCGTTCCCGTAGCGCGGCGACGGCCGCGGCCAGGTCGGTGTCGACGAGCTCGGCGTAACCGTAGTCGGCGTAACGCGCGTCGACGGTGGAGTCGCCCTGGCCGGGCAGGTCGGCGAGCGCGACGGTGACGCCGTGCCTGGCGAGCGCCTCGCCGAAGCGCGCGTAGTAGCCGGCGGGCACGCCGAGCGCCGGCCAGAACAGCAGCACCGGCCCTTCGCCGTTGCCTGTGATGACCTGCGGCGGCACGTCGTGCCCCGCGGCCGTCGGCACCAGCTGCCTGCTCGCGCCGACGGCGACCGGCTCACCATCGCGGGCCGGCGGCCCGGCCACGGTGGGCGTCGCGGGATGCTCGTGCAGGCCGAGCCGCTGGTGCACCCGGAACAGCCAGCGCGGCGCCCACCAGTTGGCCTGGCCGAGCAGCGACATGGTCGCCGGCACCAGCAGGCACCGCACGAAGGTGGCGTCCACGGCCACCGCGACGCACATCGCCAGGCCCATCTGCTTGATCATCACCAGGTCGGCACTGACGAAGCCGGCACAGACCACGATGATCAGCAGCGCCGCCGACGTGATGATCCGGCCGCTGCGCTGCAGCCCGAGCTGCACCGCACGCCGGTTGTCGCCGGTCGCGTCGTACGCCTCCTTGATCCGGGAGAGCAGGAAGACCTCGTAGTCCATGGACAGCCCGAACGCGAACGCGAACACGAGGATCGGCACGAACAGGTCGAGCGAGCCCGGTGGGTCGAAGTTCAGCAGACCGGACAGGTGACCCTCCTGGAACACCAGCACGAGCATGCCGAAGGTGGCGCCGAGCGAGAGCACGTCCATGACGATCGCCTTCAGCGGGATGAACAGCGAACCGGTCATCAGGAACAACAGCACGAACGTGGTCAGCGCGATGATCCCCAGCCCGATGGGCAGCCGGTCGCCGATCTCCTTCTTCATGTCCACCAACAACGCGGCCGAGCCGGTGACGTGGCTGGTGAAGTCCGCCGGGTGGTCGCGGATGTCGCGTACCACCCGCTCGCCGACCTCCTCGTCCGTCTCGTCCCCGGTGGCCGCCTCGGTGTGCACGTCGAGCACCGCGACGCCGTTGCCGACCGCGCGCGCCTCGACCCGGTCGACGCCTGGCAGGTCGGCCACCACGTCGTCGCCGTAGTCGGCCATCGTCGCCCGGGAGACCTCGGCGACGACCTGCACGGGGTCGGCGTCACCGCCGGGGAAGCGGTCCTCCTGCACCTCCACCACCTGCCGGCTCTCCGCGCTCTTCGGCAGCGTGGACGCGTCCACGCCACCGAACTTGACGCCGAGGAACGGCGTGCCCGCGAGCAGCAGCAGCGCGGCCACGCCGACGGCCACGAGCGGCGCGACCCGCTGCGTGCCACGCGCGACCCGGGAGAAGAAGCCGTCGTCTGGCAGCGGCTTGGTGGGGACCCGCACCCAGCGGCCGGCCAGGCCGAGCAGGGCGGGGACGAGGGTGAGCGCCGCGGCGCCGGCGACCACGATCACGCTGATGCCCGCGATGGCGAAGGCGTGGAACATCTCCGTCTTGAACGCCAGCAGGCCGCTCAGCGCGGCCGCGACGGTGAGCGCGGAGAAGCACACGGTGCGGCCCGCGGCGGCGACCGTGCGGCTGGCCGCGTTCTCGCCGGGCAACCCGTTGCCGCGTTCCTCGCGATACCGGCTGACCACGAGCAACGCGTAGTCGATGGACAGGCCGAGGCCCATGATCGTGGTGATGGAGATGGCGTTGGAGTCGATGCCGACGACGTAGCTGAAACCGAGCAGCGCCAGCAGCGATCGCCGCGATCGCGCCGGCCAGCGGCATGAACGCGGCAACCAGACCGGTGAAGATCACGACGAGCAGCACGAAGGTGGCCGGGAACGCGATCAGCTCGCCGCGCCTGATGTCGTGCTCGACCTGCGCGGAGACGTCGTCGAAGACCGCGTTCTGCCCGCCGATCCGGACCTCGGCGCCCGGCACGTCGTCGTGGATCGCCCGCATCCGCCGGTCGAGCTCGTGGTGCGCGGCGTCCTCCTCGTCGGCGGTGAGGTCGTCGTCGATCTCCACCAGGACAAGCGACGCCCGCCCGTCCTCGGCGCGCATGGTCGGGTTCGGGGCGTCGTACCAGCTGACGGCGGACAGCACGTGCCGCTGGTCGCGGACTTCGGCCGCCGCGTCCTGCACGGCCGCACGCAGCTGCGGGTCGTCCACCTCGTGGTCGTCGACGAGCACCACCACCTGCTCGCCGACGTCGGCGACGTCCGCAAGCAGGTCGCTGCCCCTTACCGAGTCGCTGCCAGGCGCGGCGTACTCGGTGTCCGTCAGCCGGTCGAAGACCTGGGAACCCAGCCCGAAGCCGACGACGACGAGTGCCAGCCAAGCGGCGGCGATCCAACGGTGGTGTCGGTAACAGAACCGACCGAGCGCGGCGAGCACCCTCGTACGGTATCCAGCGGCACCGGCGCGAAGGGGGCCGTGGCGGTCCGTAGTGACCCGGTCATCGACGGCAGCAAGGCGCACGTACCCCGTTTGGCAATGCGGCAGCCGCTCCCTAGAGTCCGTCACTTCCGATGAGCGAAGGCACGTGATGCGACCAGCCAGATCGACCCGCGGCGTCGTAGCGGTCGCGAGCATCGCGGTGCTCAGCGTGCTGGCGACGGCGATGCTGATGCTCGGTCACGGCGCCAGCCACCTGCACACCGCTGATGCCGCCGGTCCGGCCACGACGGACCGTTCGCACACCGCCGCGCCAGGCGGCGGCCCGCAGCTGCACCACAGTGATCACCCGTCCCCTGAGCGGTCGGACTGCGGTCACCCGGCGCCGTACCGGTTGGACTGCCCGCAGGTGGCCGCGGTGGTGTCGGCGGCCGGGCCGTGGTGGTGTGGCGGGCCCGCCGCCGGAGACGTCGTGAGCGTGCCGGCGACGGCCGGAGAACCCAGACCGCCCGACGGCGTCCGTGCACTGCAGGTAATCCAGGTCTGATCCGCTCGACTCGCCCCGGGCGAGTGCTGTCACGGATGTCCGAGGACAACTCGCCTTTCGCCGATCGCGGAGGCGACGAGCGTTTAGAGGTTCTGCGATGCGAGGGACCGATACCGGACTGACCGCGTCCGTCGTGGCCTATGCCTCCGCGGGCGCCGACTTGGTGCATGCCGCGGTTGCCCCGGTGCACTGGGCCGAGTGGCCGCTGTCCGGGGTGTTCTTCCTGGCGAGTGCCACACTCCAGATGCTGTGGGCAGTGGCCGTGGTGTTCTTCCCGCGGTCACCTGTGCTCACCGTCGGCTTGCTGCTCAACACGGCGCTCATGGCGCTTTGGGCGGTCAGCCGGGTGTGGGGGATACCGGCCGGGCCGCACGCCGGTGTGCCGGAGGCGGTAGACGTGCCGGGCGTCATGACGATGGCGCTCGAGGCGGTCGCGGTGGTCGCCGCCGCCTGGTTCCTGCTCCCGCGCAAGCAGCTGGCCATCCTGTCGACCGGTGGCTACCGGGTCGCGCTGGCAGGCACGGCCACGGTCGTGTTGGCGTTCGCGGTGCCCGGGGCGGCGGCTGCCCTCACCCACGGGCACGGCCACGAGGACGGCGGGGGCAGCGGCGGCGGGCACGCCCGCCAGGGCGAGCCGCGGTCGACGCCGAGCGGCAACCGACCGACCTGCCACGACGGACACACGGCGTCGCCGTCGTCCACCCGGCCGAGGCCCAGCCAGCACGACGACGGCCACGACCACGAGCACGGCGACTGACGCGGGTGGCGCGGGCGGTGTCCGCGCACCGCGTTACGGTGAGCGCGTGACGGAGTCCGGGCAAGACAGCCTGTTCGAGGAGGCGCGGGAGCAGGCCGAGGGGTCGAACGCGCCGCTCGCGGTGCGGATGCGGCCGCGGTCGCTGGAGGACGTGGTCGGCCAGCAGCACCTGCTCGGTCCCGGCACGCCGCTGCGCCGGCTTGTCGAGGGCGACCAGCCGATGTCGCTGCTGCTGTGGGGGCCGCCGGGCACCGGCAAGACGACGCTGGCGTACGTGGTCTCGCTGGCGACGAAGCGGAAGTTCGTCGAGCTGTCCGCGGTGACGGCCGGGGTGAAGGACGTCCGTGCCGTGGTCGAGGAGGCCAGGCGCGAGATGGGCCTCACCGGCCGCCAGACGGTGCTGTTCGTCGACGAGGTGCACAGGTTCAACAAGACGCAGCAGGATGCCCTCCTGCCGTCGGTGGAGAACCGCTGGGTGACCTTCATCGGCGCGACCACGGAGAACCCGTTCTTCTCCGTGGTCAGCCCGTTGCTGTCCCGGTCGCTGCTGCTGTCGCTCGAGCCGCTCAGCGGCGACGATGTCCGCACTGTCGTCCACCGGGCGCTCACCGAGCCGCGGGGCCTCGGCGGCGACGTCACCCTGCCGCCGGAGACCGAGGACCAGCTGGTGCGGCTGGCCGGCGGCGACGCGCGCCGGGTGCTGACCTACCTGGAGGCGGCGGCCGGAGCGGCGACCAGCCGCGGCATGACGGAGGTGCCGCTCGACGTGCTCGCCCAGGCGGTCGACCGGGCGGCCGTGCGGTACGACCGCGACGGCGACCAGCACTACGACGTCGCGAGCGCGCTGATCAAGAGCCTGCGGGGCAGCGACGTGGACGCCGCGCTGCACTACCTGGCCAGGATGATCGAGGCGGGGGAGGACCCGCGGTTCATCGCCAGGCGGCTGGTGATCCTGGCCAGCGAGGACGTCGGGATGGCCGACCCGACGGCGCTGCCGACGGCGGTCGCGGCGGCGGACGCGGTGGCCATGATCGGCTTCCCCGAGGCGTCGCTGACGCTTGCGCACGCCGTCGTACACCTGGCGCTCGCGCCCAAGTCCAACGCGGTCACCAAGGCGATCGGCGAGGCGATGGCGGACGTCCGGCAGGGCAAGGCCGGCCTCGTACCCACGCACCTGCGCGACGCGCACTACCAGGGCGCGAAGAAGCTCGGGCACGGCACCGGCTACCGCTATCCGCACGACCACCCGGGTGGCGTCGTCGAGCAGCAGTACGCGCCGGATACGGTAGTGGACAGGCAGTACTACCAGCCGACCACGCATGGTGCGGAGCGCCATTACGGGGACGTGCTCGACCGCATCCGCGGCATCCTCCGCGGGCAGCCGGCGTCCCGGGAACCCGCGGCCGACGATGCGGGGGACCGGTAGCACCCGACGCACCGTTCCGTACGGCGTCCCGGCCGGCGGCCGTGACCCGCACCGGCGGCGGTAGGGTCGGGAGCTTCCTGGGCACTCATCACGGAGGGACCGATGAACCGGCCGAGCAGGTATGTCGCCGTCGGTTTCGTGCTCGGCGTCGTCGCCACGCGGCGACTCGGCCGCCGGCGGCGGCGCAGACAGCGCCGCGCGACCTGGCAGCGCGCCGCGTTCGAGGCGGTGACCCTTGCCTTCGCGGTGCGGGAGATCGCGGCCGAGCTGGAGGCGTACGAGGGCCGCAGGGAAATCGGTTCGTCGCAGGCCGGCGCGGTCGTCGATGCTGGTAGGGAACGACGGGCGTTGACCGCGGCGGGAGCGGTCACCGACAACGACAGCGAGAGGTAGACAGCGATGCGGACGGCAGAGATCGCACGAAGGTTCGTGCGCTTCTTCGAGGAGCGCGGTCATACGGTCGTGCCCTCGGCCGCTCTCCCGTTCGACGATCCGACGCTGCTGTTCGTGAACGCCGGCATGGTGCCGTTCAAGCCCTACTTCCTCGGCGACGAGCAACCTCCGTACGCGCGCGCGGTGTCGGTGCAGAAGTGCGTGCGCACGCTGGACATCGACGAGGTCGGCAAGACCACGCGGCACGCGTCGTTCTTCCAGATGAACGGCAACTTCTCGTTCGGCGACTACTTCAAGGAAGAGGCGATCCAGTTCGCCTGGGAGCTGGTCACGAAGCCGCAGTCCGAGGGTGGGTACGGCTTCGAGGAGAGCCGGCTGTGGCCGACCGTCTACCACGACGACGACCAGGCGGCCGAGATCTGGCGGCGGGTCACCGGCCTGCCCGAGGAGCGGATCCAGCGCCGCGGCATGGCGGACAACTACTGGTCGATGGGCGTGCCCGGCCCCTGTGGCCCGTGCAGCGAGATCTTCTACGACCGCGGCCCCGAGTACGGCCCCGACGGCGGCCCCGAGGTCGACGAGGACCGCTACATGGAGCTGTGGAACCTCGTCTTCATGCAGAACATCCGCGGCGAGGGCACCGGCAAGGAGGACTACCCGATCCTCGGCGAGCTGCCGGCGAAGAACATCGACACCGGGATGGGTCTGGAGCGGGTCGCGTACATCCTGCAGGGCGTCGAGAACCTGTACGAGACTGACCAGGTGCGGCCGGTGCTCGACCGGGCGGCGGACCTGGCGAGCAGGCGCTACGGCGCGGACCACGAGGACGACGTGCGGCTGCGGGTGGTCGCCGACCACGTCCGCACCGCGTTGATGATCGTCGGTGACGGCGTGGTGCCGGGCAACGAGGGCCGCGGGTACGTGCTGCGGCGCATCCTGCGCCGCGCCGTACGAGCGATGCGGCTGCTCGGTGTGGACGAGCCGACCATGCCGGAGCTGCTGCCGCTGTCCAAGGCGCAGATGCAGGAGACGTACCCGGAGCTCGACCGCGACTGGCAGCGGGTGTCGCAGGTCGTCTACAACGAGGAAGAGGCGTTCCGCGAGACGCTGCGCACCGGGACCCAGATCTTCGAGCAAGCGGTCGGCCAGACCAAGCGCGCCGGGCGTACCCAGCTGGCCGGTGCGGAGGCGTTCCAGCTGCACGACACCTACGGCTTCCCCATCGACCTCACCCTGGAGATGGCGGCCGAGCAGGGCCTGAGCGTCGACGAGGCGGGCTTCGCGACGCTGATGGACGAGCAGCGGCAGCGGGCGAAGGCGGACTCGCAGGCGAAGAAGACCGGCCACGTCGACATGTCCGTGTACTCGCGGCTGCTCGGCACGGCGGGCAGGAGCGAGTTCCTCGGCTACACCGACTGGTCGGCCGAGGCGAAGGTGCTCGGCCTGCTCGTCGACGGCGAGTCGGTGTACGTCGCCGGCCCCGGCAGCCAGGTCGAGGTGGTGCTCGACCGCACCCCGTTCTACGCGGAGAGCGGCGGTCAGCTCGCCGACCACGGCCGGGTGCGCACGGACACCGCCACGGTGGACGTGGCGGACGTCCAGTCCCCGGTCGCGGGGCTGATCGTGCACCGCGGCAAGGTCCTCGAGGGTGAGCTGCGTGTCGGCGACACCGCGCTCGGCGAGATCGACCTGACCAGGCGGCGGTCGATCGCCCGGTCACACACGGCGACGCACATGGTGCACAAGGCGGTACGCGAGATCCTCGGCGAGACAGCGACCCAGGCCGGCTCGGAGAACGCGCCCGGCCGGCTGCGCTTCGACTTCACGTCGCAGACGTCGCTCGCGGCGAACGCCGTGCAGGACGCCGAGGACAGGATCAACAACCTGGTCGTGGAGAACCTCGAGGTCCAGGCGGCGGTGATGCCGAAGGACGAGGCGCTCGGGATGGGCGCGATGGCGCTGTTCGGGCAGAAGTACAGCGACGAGGTGCGCGTCGTCTCCGTCGGCGGTGACTGGTCGCTCGAGCTCTGCGGCGGCACGCACACCGAGCACACCTCGCTGCTCGGCGTGGTGAAGCTGCTGGGGGAGTCGTCCATCGGGTCCGGGGTGCGCCGCGTCGAGGCGCTCGTCGGCACCGACGCGATGAACTACCTCAGCAGGGAGAGCCTGCTGGTCTCGCAGCTGGCGGACCTGCTGAAGGCGCCGCGCGCGGACCTGCCGGACCGGGTCGCGCAGACCATGACCCGGCTGCGTGACGCGGAGAAGGAGATCGCCCGGCTGCGTGCGGCGCAGCTGCTCGACCAGGCCGGCGAGCTGGCGGACTCCGCGGCGGACGTGGCGGGCGTGGCACTCGTGACGCATCGTGCGCCCGACGGCACCACCGGTGACGACCTGCGCAAGTTGGTGACGGACCTGCGCCGGCGGTTCGGCAGTCGTCCGGCGGTCGCCGCGGTGGCGGCGGTCAACGAGGAACGCCCGGTGCTGGTCGTCGCGGTCACCGATGCCGGCCGGGAGCGTGGGCTGCGCGCCGGCGAGCTGGTCGGTGTCGGCGCGAACGCGCTCGGCGGCGGCGGTGGCGGCAAGGACGACATCGCGCAGGGCGGCGGCAGCCGGCCGGAGGCCGTGACCGACGCGCTGCAGGCAGTGGCAGCGCTGGTGCGAGAGCGAGCCGGCGGCCAGTGAGCGGCGCGACGACGTTGCGGCGCGGCGCCCGGCTCGGCGTCGACGTCGGCTCGGTGCGGGTCGGTGTGGCGAGCTGCGACCCTGCGGGCGTGTTGGCGAGCCCGGTGGCGACGCTGGACCGCGGCCGCGGCGACGAGCAGGCGCTGGCCCGGCTGGTGGACGAGCGCGCGGCGATCGAGGTGGTGGTCGGCCTCCCGCTGTCGCTGTCCGGCAGGGAAGGGCCGGCCGCGGCGGCCGCGAGGGAGTACGCGAACGCGTTGGCACGCCAGATCGCGCCCGTGCCTGTGCGCCTCGTAGACGAACGGTTGAGTACCGTGACCGCCGAGCACGGGTTGCGTGCCGCTGGGGTCGACGGGCGTTCTCGTCGTAAGGTTGTTGACCGGATGGCGGCAGTCGTCATCTTGCAGAGTGCACTCGACGCTGAGCGGCGAGTCGGGGAGCCGCCCGGCCAGATCGTGCCTGGAGATGGATGAACAACCTCGACCTCGGCTTCAGCTCGGAAGAAGAAGTCCGGCCACACAGCCGGCGACTCGCACGTCGCCGGCGTAAGGAGCGCCGCCGGCGCCGCCGGGCGCGGATCGCAGCAACCGTCGCCTTCCTGGTGGTGGTCGTGATCCTCGGCGGCACGGTGTGGGGCGGCTACCAGGTCTACCAGAAGCTGACCGTGGTGCCCGACTACAAGGGCAGGGGCACCGGCAGGGTGATGGTGCAGGTCCAGGAGCAGGAGTCGCTCGGCTCGGTGGGCATGAAGCTGGAGAAGCGCGGGGTGGTGAAGAGCGCCAAGGCGTTCGAGGAAGCGGCGAACGAGAACCCCGACTCGTACAAGGTGCAGCCCGGCCACTACCAGCTGCGCAAACGGATGGCGGCGAAGCTGGCGCTGAACCGGTTGCTCGACCCGTCCGCGAAGGTGCAGTGGCAGATCACCATCCCCGAGGGCATGCGGGCGAGTAAGGTCGGCGAGCTGCTCGCCAAGAAGACCGACATCCCGCTGTCGAAGTTCCACGCGGCGGCGAAACAGCCGGACAAGCTCGGCTTGCCACCGTCGGCGAACGACAAGATCGAGGGATACCTGTTCCCCGCCACCTACCTGTTCCCGCCGAACGCCACGGCGACCTCGATCCTGCGCACCATGGTGCAGCGTTACAAGCAGGAGGAGCTCAACCTGGAGCTCAAGGAGCAGGCGAAGAAGCGCGGGCTGACCATCCACCAGGTGGTGACGCTGGCCAGCCTGTTGGAGGCGGAAGGCAAGGAGAAGGACTTCGGCAAGGTGTCCCGCGTCGTCTACAACCGGGTCGACGAGGGCATGAAGCTGCAGTTCGACAGCACGGTGACCTACGCGCTCGGCCGCAACCACCTGAAGGTCACCTACGAGGACCTGAAGGTGAAGTCCCCGTACAACACGTACAAGTACAAGGGCCTGCCACCAGGGCCGATCGACAGCCCGGGCAAGGCGGCGCTGAAGGCCGCGCTGAACCCGACGCCGGGCAACTGGCTGTACTTCGTTACCACGAACCCGAAGACGGGTGAGACGAAGTTCACCGATGATCCGCAGGAGTTCCAGCGGTTCAAGAACGAGTACAAGCGGAACAGCTGAGCGGGTTCGCTGCATGGTGGACAGACACGCGGCGGTGCTCGGGTCGCCGGTGGCCCACTCGCTGTCGCCCGCCCTGCACACGGCCGCGTACGCGGCCCTCGGCCTGGACTGGTCGTACACGGCGGTCGAGTGCGCGGAGGACGAGCTCGAGGCGTTCGTCGCCGGCCTGGACGAGCGCTGGGTCGGCCTGTCGCTTACCATGCCGCTGAAGCGGGTGGCGCTGACGGTCGCGGACGCGGTGACGCCGCTGGCCACGAAGGTGGGCGCGGCCAACACGCTGCTGTTCACCGGCGACGGCCGCCGGGCGGACAACACCGACGTGCCCGGCCTGGCGACCGCGCTCACCGCCGCCGGCCTCGGGTCCCCACGCGCACCAGTGCTGCTCGGCGGCGGGGCGACGGCGTGCTCGGCCGCCGCGGCCCTGGCACAGCTGGGCTGCACCTCGGTGACGGCCGTCGTCCGCAGCCAGGCACGGGCCGGCGAGCTGCGCGAGGTCAGCGAGCGGTTCGGCCTGGCCTGCACGTTCGTCGCCTGGCCAGGCCTTGACGCCCTTGCCGCGGCGGACCTGGTGGTCTCCACGGTGCCTGGCGGGGCGACCGACGCCCTGGCAGCCGAGGCCGGGCGCATCCGCGCGCTGTTCGACGTCGCGTACGCGCCGTGGCCGACCGCGCTGGCCGCCGCAGTGCAGGCCGGCGGGGGCACGGTGGTGGGCGGCTTCGAGCTGCTGCTGCACCAGGCGGCGTGTCAGGTCGAGCTGATGACCGGCAAGGGCGCCCCGGTCGCGGCCATGCGGCAGGCGGGGGAGGCCGAGCTGGCCCGCCGCTCGGCCGGCTGACCCGCGTCAGGCGGTGAACGCGGAGACGTCGTCCAGCGCGCGGCGGATCTCCTCCGGCAGCGTGATCTCCTCGGCCTGCAGCGACGCGCGCAGCTGGGTGGCGGTGCGGGCACCGACGACGGCCGAGGCCACGCCCGGGCGGTCGCGCACCCAGGCGAGCGCGACCTGCAGCGGCGTGGTGTCCAGGCCCTCCGCCGCGGTGACCACGGAGTTCACGACCCGGCTGTGCTCCTCGCCCAGGTACGGCCGCACGTAAGGCTCCAGCTGCGGGGTGGCGGCCCGCGACTCCGCCGGCATGCCGCCGCCGCGGTACTTCCCGGTGAGCACGCCGCGGCCGAGTGGCCCCCAGGCGAGCACGCCGAGGCCGTGCGTCGCCGCCGCGGGGAAGACCTCGCGTTCCGGGTCCCTGCGCAGCAGCGAGTACTCGACCTGAGTGGCGACGAGCTGCGCCGCCGAGTTGCCGGACGCGCGCTGCCACGCGGCCAGCGTCGCCGTCTGCCAGCCGGAGTAGTTCGACACGGCGACGTAGCGCGCCCGGCCGGAGCCGACGGCGTCGTCGCACGCGGCGAGCGTCTCCTCGAACGGGGTGTGCGGGTCCCAGTGGTGCAGGTGCCACAGGTCCACGTGGTCCGTACCGAGCCTGGCCAGCGTCTGGTCCAGGGCACGCAGCAGGTGCCGCCGGGAGCTGTCTGTGCCGCGGTCGCTGTCCACGACGCCCGCCTTGGACGCGAGCACCAGCTCCTCGCGGTCGACGACCTCGGCCAGCAGGGCGCCGATGATGCGCTCGCTCTCGCCGTGCCCGTAGACGTCGGCGGTGTCGACGAACGTACCGCCGGCGTCCAGGAACGCGCGGAGCTGCTCGCCCGCCTCGTGTTGGTCGACCTGGCGCCCCCAACTGGCGGTGCCGAGACCGATCCGGGAGATGCGCAAGCCGCTACGGCCGAGGTGTCGCTGCTCCATGATCGTTGAGGTTATCTGTGCCCTGCCGGCACACCCGCTGCGGGCATGCCCACCCGGTACCTGGGCGGTGCCGCCCCTTGCCTAAGCTGACCGCGGCCCGACGACTCTTCCTACCTCGAGGGGATCACCCGGCGTGGATCTGGTGCAGGCGATCGTGCTCGGCATCGTGCAAGGGCTCACCGAGTTCCTCCCCATCTCGAGTACCGCGCACCTGCGGATCGTGCCGGCGTTCCTCGGCTGGGAGGACCCCGGTGCCGCGTTCTCCGCCGTCATCCAGCTCGGCACCATGCTCGCGGTGGTCGTGTACTTCTGGCGCGACATCATCAGGATCGTCTCCACCTGGGCGCGCAGCCTGGTCCGCCGGGAGCTGCGCAGCGACCTGGACGCCCGGATGGGCTGGTACATCGGCCTCGGCACCATCCCCATCGGCATCTGCGGGTTCGTGTTCAGGGACCAGATCGAGACGGCCGCCAGGGACCTACGCATCACCGGCACGGTGCTGATCGTGTTCGCCATCGTGCTCTTCATCGCCGACCGGGTGGGCAAGAAGGAGCGGCCGCTCGAGGACCTGAACGCGAAGGACGCGATCGTGCTCGGCTCGTTCCAGGTGCTCGCGCTGATCCCCGGCGTCTCCAGGTCGGGGTCGACGATCACCGGCGGCCTCTTCATGGGGCTCAACCGCGCCGCCGCGGCACGCTACTCATTCCTGCTGAGCATCCCCGCCGTCGTCGCGTCCGGCCTGTTCCAGCTGAAGGACGCGCTCGCCGTCACCGGCGTGGGCTGGGTGCCGACGGTGGTCGCCACGGTGTTCTCGTTCATCTCCGGCTACGCGGCCATCGCCTGGCTGCTGCGGTTCCTCGCGAAGCACTCGACCGTCGTCTTCGTCGTCTACCGGATCGCCCTCGGCGCACTGGTGCTCGGGCTGGTGTTCACCGGGGTGCTCGAAGCGCGCTAGCAGACTGTCGGCGGCGTCCGGCACACTCGAAGAGTGGACGACGCGGAGATCTCGTACGGCATCCACCGCGGGCAGTGGCGCACCTGGACGAAGACGCCCGCCCCGCCGCTGGCCGGCGTCGACTACCACGGGTTCGTGCTGCACACCGGCGCGCCGACCACCGACCAGGTGTTCCCGGGCCCGAAGCTCACGGTGATCCTCAGCTTCGGCGACCCGCTGCGGATGGAGCAGATGCCGGGCCGCTCCGCCGGCGGCACGTACGTGTCGTTCGTGGCCGGCCTGCACGCGGAGCACGGGGTGATCGGCCACGACGGGCACCAGGCCGGCGTGCAGGTCGACCTCGACCCGCTGGTGGCCCGCGCCGTGTTCGGGATGCCGCCTGGCGAGCTGACCGGCGAAGTGGTGCCGGTGGCCGAGGTGCTCGGCCGGTTCGGCGACGAGCTCGCCGAGCGGCTCGCGGGTGCGCGCGGGTGGTCGAGCCGGTTCGCCCTGCTCGACGACGTGCTGGCCCGGCGGCTGCACGGCGCGCCCAGGCCCGCCCCCGAGGTCGCCCACGCGTGGCGCCGGCTGCTTGCCGCCGGCGGCGCCGTACGGGTGGACGAGCTGGCCGGTGAGGTGGGCTGGAGCCGCCGACACCTCGGCCAGCGGTTCCAGCGGGAGTTCGGGCTGACGCCGAAGGCCGCCGCGCGTGTCGTGCGGTTCGACCGGGCCAGGTGGGCACTCGCCCGCGGCGGCCACGGCACGCTCGCCGACGTTGCCGCCACGTACGGCTACTACGACCACGCGCACCTCGACCGGGAGTTCCGCGCGCTGGCCGGCCGGCCGCCGACGGCGCTCGGCGGCCTGGCCGCGACCGGGTAGCACCGTCGGCGAGGTGCCGCACGACCGGCTGTTCCCTCGGGTGGCCGCCGTGGTCCACCACGCGGGCGCGGGCACGACCGCGGCCGCGCTGCGTGCCGGCGTCCCGGCGTGCCGGCGTGCCGCCGGTGACGGTGCCACTGGTCATCGACCAGCCGTTCTGGGCCGACCGGCTGGCCGCGTGCGGGGTGGGACCCGCACCGGTCCCGTACCGCCGGCTGTCCGGCGAGACTCTCGCCGCCGCCATCGAGGACGCCGTCACCCGCGACTCGTACCGGCACCGGGCACTGGCCCTCGCGGAGCAGCTGGCCACCGAGGACGCCGGCCGCCCGGTGCTCGCCGCCCTGGACCGCTTCTGACCCGGGCGGCTACTGGGTCAGGTGTGCGGGGAACCCGCCGGTTGCGATCGGGCCCCAGCGGGTGATCTCCAGCCGCAACAGCACCTTGCCCTGCCGCTGCATGGCCGTGCGGTACTCGTCCCAGTCCGGGTGCTCGCCGGCGATCACCCGGAAGTACTCCACCAAGGCGTCCACGGCGTCCGGGCCGTCGACGACGTCCGCTGTGCCGTCGACCTGCACCCACTCGTCGTCGAAGTCGGCCGACAGCGCGAGGAAGCTCGCCTGCGGCCGCCGCCTGGCGTTCTTGGCCTTCGCCCGCTCGGGGTACGTGGAGACGACGATGCGCCCGGCGCCGTCCACGCCGTACGTCACGGGCGACGCCTGCGGGCGGCCGTCCGACCGGGTGGTCAGCAGGATGCCGTGCTTGCGGGCGCGCAGGAAGTCGAGCAGCTGGTCACGGTCGACGGTGGTGTTGGTCGCAATCCTCGGGCTCACCCGGCCACCCTACGTCGTGCTCACAGCCAGCCGCTGCGGCGGAACGCGACGTAGAGCGACACGCAGATCCCCGCCATCAGCAGCAGCGCGAACGGGTACCCGAGGGTCCAGTGGAGCTCCGGCATGTGGGTGAAGTTCATGCCGTAGATGCCGGCGATCAGCGTGGGCACGGCGACGATCGCGACCCAGGCCGTGATCCTGCGCATGTCGTCGTTCTGCCGCACGCTCACCTGCGCGAGGTTCGCGTTCAGGATGTCGGTGAGCTGGGCGTCGAACTCGTCCACCCGCTCCCGCACGCGGAGCAGGTGGTCGTGCACGTCGCGGAAGAACGGCCGGGCCTCGTCCGGTACGTGCGGGTGTGCGGTGGCGAGGTCGTCGACCGGGTCGACGAGCGGCACGACGGACCGGCGGAACTCCAGGATCTCGCGCTTGAGCTTGTAGACCCGCTCGGCGTCGTTGGTTCGCGCCGCAGAGAACACGCTCTGCTCGACCTCGTCGATGTCCCTCTCCAGCTCGACGACGACCTCCTCGTACGAGTCGACCACCCGGTCCATCACCGCATAGAAGACCGCTGCGGAGCCGTGCGTGAGCACCCGGTCCTCCGACGTCTCCAGCCGCCGCCGCACGTCGCCGAGCGGGTTGCCCTCGCCGTGCCGGACGGTGACGATGAACCCGTCGCCGGCGAACACCATGATCTCGCCGACCTCGATGTCGGACGTCTCGTCGATGTACTGGATGGTCTTGAGCACGCAGAAGAGGGTGTGCTCGTACCGCTCCAGCTTCGGCCGCTGGTGCGCGCTCACCGCGTCCTCCACGGCCAGCGGGTGCAGCTCGAACTCGCGGGCGACGTCGTCGAGCTCGGACTCCGCCGGCTCGAACAGGCCGACCCACAGGAACGCACCGGTGGCGCGTGCGGTGCGCAGCGCCTCGCCGAGGTCGTCGGGGGCGTGTTCTCGCTGCCCGTGGCGGTACAGTGCGCGGTCGACCAGCATGGCGGCATTCTCTCGTTCCCGCGTCCATGATCGCGTAAGGTGGCCGGCGTGGCGGTGAGTGTCCCGATGCCCGTGGCTGGCCAGTGACGACCGTGCTGCTGGTGCGGCACGGCCGCACCGACGCGAACACCGCGGGCGTGCTCGCCGGCTGGACGCCGGGTGTCCGCCTGGACGAGACCGGCAGGGCACAGGCGACGCAGCTGGCCGAACGGCTCGCGCCCGTCCCGCTGTCCGCGATCATCAGCAGCCCGCTGGAACGGTGCAAGCAGACCGCGGGCATGCTGCGCGACGGCCGGCGCGGGCTGCGCGTACGCACCGACCGCAGGCTCGGCGAGGTGCGCTACGGCGAGTGGGAGGGCCGGGAGCTGCGCGAGCTGGGCAAGGAACCGCTGTGGAAGACCGTACAGGCGCACCCGAGCGCCGTCCGGTTCCCAGGCGGAGAGAGCCTGCGCGAGCTGCAGGCGAGGGCCGTGACGGCGATCCGCGACTGGAACGCGGAGCTCGGCACCGACGCCACGTACCTGGTCTGCAGCCACGCCGACGTGCTGAAGGCGATCGTCGCCGACGCGCTCGGCCTGCACCTGGACCTGTTCCAGCGGATCCAGATCGACCCGTGCTCGCTGACGGTGATCCGCTACACCGACATGCGTCCGTTCGTGGTGCGGCAGAACGACCGCGGCGGCTACGTCGACGACCTGCTGCCCGCCCCCAAGCGCAAGCGCAAGCGCCGTAGCGGTGGCAGCGACGCGGTGGTCGGCGGCGGCACGGGCTGACACCCAGGCGGTGGCCGTCCGGCGACGGACGGGTGCGAATAGGCTGCTGTCGAGCGCAGCGCGGCGTCGCCGGCGCCTCCACCTGCCAGCGTGGGCGAACGCGTCACGAAGTGAGGTTAGGGTTCTCGTTATGCCGCGACAGGTCTTCAACTTCGACCACCCGGAACGCTTCGTCGCCGGCACCGTCGGCGAGCCCGGGGACCGGGCGTTCTACCTGCAGGCGCGGACGGGCAGCAGGGTGACGAGCGTGGTCCTGGAGAAGGTCCAGGTGACGCTGCTCGCGGAGAAGCTGGAGGAGCTGCTCGACGAGGTGCTGCGCGCGACCGGTGGCGCCGCCCCGATACCCGCGATGCCGCCGGCCGGCAGCGAGGACCTGGAGCCGCTGGACCAGCCGATCCTCGAGGAGTTCAGGGTCGCCAAGCTCACCCTTGCCTGGGACGCAGACAACGAGAGCGTCGTGATCGAGGCCGAGGCACCGGGCGGGGAGACCGAGGAGGAGGAAGAAGACGAGGAGGAGCCGGCCCCCGCACCGCCGCCCACCGATGAGGACGAGGGTCCCGACCTGTTGCGGGTGTACCTCGACCCCGGTGCCGCCCGTGCGTTCAGCAAGCGCGCGCAGGCGCTCGTCAACGCGGGCCGGCCGGCGTGCCCGTTCTGCGGGCTGCCGCTGGACACCGAGGGCCACGTCTGCCCGCGCACCAACGGCAAGCGTCCGGCGACTTGACCGGCGTGCCAGAGCCAGACGTCGCCCGCTCCTGCGACGGCGAGCCGATGCGGCTGCTCCGACAGGGCGAGCTGGAGCTGGTCGGCCGGCTCGTCGACGCGTCGAACGCGACCTTCTACTGCGAGGCGGCGCTCGGCGACGACCGACTCACCTGTGTCTACAAGCCGATCAAGGGCGAGCGCCGGCTGTGGGACTTCCCGACCGGCACGCTCGCGTACCGCGAGGTCGCCGCGTACGCCGTGTCCGCGGCCAGCGGCTGGCGGCTGGTGCCGCCGACGGTGTACCGCGACGACGGGCCGTTCGGCCCCGGCATGTGCCAGCAGTGGATCGACGTGGACGAGACCGTCGACCTGGTGGCGCTGATCCGTTCGTCGGTGCCGCAGCTGAAGCGGATGGCGGCGTTCGACGCTGTCGTGAACAACGCGGACCGCAAGGGCGGGCACCTGCTGCCGATACCGGACGGGCACGTCTACGGCGTCGACCACGGGGTCTGCTTCGCCGCCGAAGACAAGCTCCGCACGGTGCTGTGGCAGTGGGCAGGCGACGAGCTCGACGACGAGGCCACCGCGGTGCTCGGCAGCCTGCGTGACCAGCTCAGCCCTGGCGCCGGGCTGGCGCAGCGGCTCGGTCGGCTGCTCGCGCCCGAGGAGGTCGCCGCGACCAGGGCGAGGGTGGACCGGCTGCTGCACACCGGCCGGTACCCGGAGCCGTCGGACGAGTGGCCGGCCGTCCCGTGGCCACCGTTCTGACCGGCGGCGGCCGCGCAGTGTGACGGAGCCGGCGCTTCCTGAGGGAGCCATCCACCCGCCCGGATGGTTAGGCTCTGCGACATGGACTCGTGGACCGCGCCCCCCGTGCCCCGACTCCCAGGTCAGGGACCGCAACTCGTCCTCTTCGACACGGCGACCGGCCGGCTGCGGCCGACGCCCACCGGTGACACGGCGCGGATCTACGCGTGCGGGATCACGCCGTACGATGCGACCCACATGGGCCACGCGGCGACGTACATCGCCTGGGACCTGGCCGTGCGGGCCTGGCAGGACGCCGGACGCCGGGTGACGTATGTGCAGAACGTCACCGATGTCGACGACCCGCTGCTCGAGCGGGCGGCCAGGGACGGCGAGGACTGGCAGCAGCTGGCTGCGCGCGAGGTGGACAGGTTCCGCGGTGACATGACGGCGCTGCGCATGCTCACCCCGGACGCGTTCATCGGCGCGGTGGAGGCGGTCGCGGAGATCACCGAGTTCATCGACGAGCTGAAGGGCAAGGGCGCCGTCTACGACGTGCAGGGCGACCTGTACTTCCCGGTGAGCGTGGACGCCGAGTTCGGTTCGCTGTCGCACCTGGACCACGCGGCGATGGTGGACCTGTCGCGCGACAACGGCGCCGACCCCGACCGGGCCGGCAAGCAGGACCCGGTCGATCCGCTGCTGTGGCGTGCCGTACGGCCGGGGGAGCCGTCGTGGGACTCGCCGTTCGGCCCCGGCCGGCCGGGCTGGCACGTGGAGTGTGCGACCATCGGCCTGAACCGGCTCGGCCCCGACTTCGACGTGACCGCCGGCGGCCGCGACCTGGTGTTCCCGCACCACGAGATGAGCGCGTCGCACGCCCGGGTGGCGACCGGACAGCCGGTGTCCGAGGTGTACGCGCACGCCGGCCTGGTCGGGCTGGACGGCGAGAAGATGTCGAAGTCGCGCGGCAACCTGGTCTTCGTGTCGAAGCTGCGCGAGGCCGGCACCGACCCGATGGCGGTGCGGCTGGGCGTGCTCGGCCAGCACTACCGCAGCGACTGGGCGTGGACCGACGAGCTGCTCACCCGGGCGGCCACCACGCTGGACAGCTGGCGGCGCGCCGTCACCGCGACCCGCGGCCCGTCCGGACGCGCAGTGCTCGACACCGTACGCGCCCGCCTGGCGGACGACCTGGACGCACCGGGCACGGTGGCCGCGGTGGACGCCTGGGCCAGCGCCGTCCACCGCGGCGAGGGCGACGACACCGAGGCGCCCGCCCTGGTCCGAGCCACCGCCGACGCGCTGCTCGGCCTCGCGCTCTGACGGACTCCGGCCGCGCGGTCAGTAGTAGCCGGTGCGGCCGTCGAGGAGCTCCCTGATCGTGTCCAGGTGGCCGGCGTGCCTGGCCGTCTCCTCGACCATGTGGATCAGCATCCACCGGAGGCTGGGCGAGTCGTCCGTGTGGTGCCGGCGGCTGCCGACGTCGTCCAGGGAGTGCGCGGCGACGATCTCGTTCGACGTGGCGCACGCCCGTTCGTACGCGGTGACCAGCTCGGCCAGCGGCACCCCGTCGACGCGCATGTCGGCGTCCTCGGGCTCGTCCGCGAACTGCGGGTTGTCGGCGCTCGACCGGCCGAGGAAGAGCACCTCGAACCAGGTGTGCTCCACCCAGCGCAGGTGCGCCACGATGCCCGCCACGGTCATCAGCGGCGACGACGGCAGCACTGGGCGGTGGGCGTCCGCGTCGGAGGAGCCTTCGCACTTCCACAGCACGATCGCGCGCTGCAGGTCCAGCCAGCCGACGAGCTGGGTGCGTTCGTCGGCGGCGTGTGGTGGGCGGGTCCTGGGGAGTGTCATGGGCGGTGACGCTAGCGCAGCCGCCACCGCACGGCACCGGGTTTTCTTCGGCGGGTGCTCAGACCGGCCCGGTCGGGCCACCGCCGGGGCCGAGCGGCCCGTGCCCAGGGCCCTCGTCGCGCTGCCGGCGCTTCAGGTAGCGCTCGAACTCCTTCGCGATGGCCTCCCCGGACGCCTCGGGCAGGTCGGTCGCGTCGCGCTGCTCCTCCAGCGACTCCACGTACTCGCGCACCTCGGCGTCCTCCCTGGCGAGCTCGTCGACGCCGCGCTGCCAGGCCTCCGCCTGCTCGGTCAGCTCACCGAGGGGGAGCGGGGAGTCGAGCAGCTCCTCGAGGTGCCGCAGCAGCGCGAGCGTCGCCTTCGGGCACGGCGGCTGCGCGACGTAGTGCGGCACCGCGGCCCAGAACGACACCGCGCGCAGGTCGGCCTCGGTCGCCGCGTTCTGCAGCACGCCGACGATCCCGGTGGGACCCTCGTACCTGGACGGCTCCAGGGAGAGCTCCTCCTGCAGCTCCGGGTTGCTCGTGGTGCCGGTGACCGGCACCGGGCGGGTGTGCGGCGAGTCCGCCAACAACGCACCGAGAGTGACGATCGTGTGCACGCCGAGTTGTTCGGCGATGTCCAGGATGTCGGCGCAGAACTGCCGCCACCGCATCGAAGGCTCGATGCCGCGTACCAGCACGATGTCGCACGGCGCCAGCGGCGGCCTGGCGATCGACAGCCGGGTGGACGGCCAGGCGATGGTGCTGGTGAGGCCGTCCTCGTCCAGCGAGATCTGTGGCCGGTTGACCTGGAAGTCGTAGTAGTCCTCCGGGTCCAACGCCGCGAACGGCTCGGCCTTCCAGACGTCCTCGAGGTGCTCGACTACGCCGGTCGCCGAGTCCGCCGCGTCGTTCCAGCCTTCGAACGCGGCGATGAGGGTGGGTGAGTTCAGCTCCGGCAGTCCACCCTCGAACTCGATCAACGATTCCTCCCTGCGTAGCGATACCCGGCACAGCCACCCTACGCCGCGCCGGCCGCCGCGGCGACGCTCAGGTCGCGGACCGGCGTAGCCGGCGGACGACCAGCCGGCCGACCAGGCCCACCGCGAAGACGCCGACGCCAGCCAGCACCGCAGTGACCGGCAGGGTGGCGGCGAGCGTCACGCAGCCGACGACGCCGAGCACGTTGAGGGCGCGGGGGTAGCTGCGTTGCTCGCGGGGCTGGGTGAAGGCGGCGAGGTTCGCCACCGCGTAGTAGACAAGTACCCCGAACGAGGAGAAGCCGAGTGCGTTGCGCAGGTCCGTGGTGAGCACGAGCACGCAGACGACGACCGCGAGCGCGATCTCCGCGTGGTGCGGTACCTGGGTGCGTTCGTGCACCGCCGCCAGCCAGTGCGGCAGGTCGCGCTCCCTGGCCATCGCGAGGGCGGTGCGCCCGATGCCGGCGAGCAGCGCCAGCAGGGCGCCGAGGCTCGCGACGGCCGCGCCAGCGCGTACGAACGGCGCGACCGCGTCGCGGCTCGCCTCGACGAGCGGCGACGCGGACTCCGCGAGCTGCGCCGGGCCGACGGCGAACAGCGCGGCGGTGCCCACCGTGGCGTACACGACCACGGTGATGCCCAACGCGAACGGGATGGCGCGCTTCAACGTGATGCCTGGGTCGCGTACCTCTTCACCCATGGTCGCCATCCGGGCATAACCGGCGAAGGCGAAGAACAACAACCCGGCGGCCTGCAGGATGCCGTACAGGTCGCCCGCGCCGGTCGGTGCCCAGCCGGCCAGGTGCGTGGGCGTGGCGCCTTCGCCGGTGACGGCGGTGCCGACGAACACGCCGAGCGCGGTGACCGTCAGCGCCACGAGCACCACCGCGACCTTCGCCGTACGGGTGACGCCGCGGTAGTTCAAGGCGGCGAGCGCGAGCACTGCAACCACGGCGACCACCCGCCGTAACCACTGCGGCTCCGGCACCGCGTACGCCGCGAACGTCAGGGCCATCGCGGCGCAGGAGGCGGTCTTGCCGATCACGAACCCCCAGCCGGCGGTGAACCCCCACCAGTGGCCGAGCTGCTCCCTGCCGTAGACGTACGTGCCGCCGGACACCGGGTACGCCGCTGCGAGTTGCGCGGACGCGACGGCGTTGCAGTACGCGATGACCGCCGCCACCGCGAGCCCGGCGAGCAGGCCTGCCCCCGCCGCCTCGGCCGCCGGACCGAACGCGGCGAAGACACCGGCACCGATCATCGAGGCGAGGCCGATCGCCACCGCGTCGACCGTGCCGAGGCGGCGGGCCAGGCCGGCCGGCGGTTGCGACGCGCTCATCGGATCTCCGGTCGTCTCGGTGCCACAGGTGGTAGTACATCAGCGTCCCCGGCGACCGGCACCTCCGGACCGGCGACGGCGGTCGCCGGGTCGGGTCACTACCGCACCGCCGGCGCAGCATGCAACTCGGCGGCGACAGGAAGGCGGTGAGTAGCGCGCAGCGTGCGGCATTCGGTGCAACGGGCAAAGGCTTGCCGAATCGTTACCGGCGCAGGCCAAACAGGAAGTGCCGGGGGTGTTGGCCGGCGAGAACCCCAACCACTAGTCTCTCGCCAGACCGGCGCCGTGATCCGGCGCGAAGCCTGCATGAGGTGAGCCATGAAGCAACGTATCTCTGGAGCCTGCTCGCCGTCACCGTCGGCTGCGGCGGCGGCGACGGTGGCACTGGTGGCACTGGTGGCACGAGCGGCAGTTCGACGTTCGTCTACGGTGCCTCGTCCGATCCGGTAACCCTGGACGGCGCGTACGTCAGCGACGGGGAATCGCTGCGACCGATCCGACAGATCTTCGAGACCCTCGTGGTCACCAAGCCGGGCCGCACCGACATCGAGCCGCTGCTCGCGAAGAAGTACTCACCCGTCAAGGGTGGCAAGAGCTGGAAGTTCGAGCTGCACGCGGACGTCAAGTTCACCGACGGCACGCCGCTCAACGCGAAGGCGGTCTGCGCGAACTTCGAGCGGTGGTTCAACTTCAAGAACCTGGCGCAGCAGACGGCTGCCTACTACTTCGCACGGTGTTCGGCGCGTTCGCCGACAAGAGGGCCGACAGCCTCTACAAGTCGTGCGAGGCGGAGAGCGAGAACGTCGCGGTCGTCAACCTGAATACGCCGTCGTCGGCGTTCATCTCCGCGATGTCGCTGCCGTCGTTCTCCATCGCGAGCCCGAAGGCGCTGAAGCAGTACGACGCGGACGAGGTCGGCGGCTCACCTGACCAGCCCCGCTTCGAAGGCAGCTTCGGGAACAAGAACCCCGTCGGCACCGGGCCGTTCAAGCTGAAGAGCTGGTCGCGCGGCGACAAGCTCGAGCTGGTCAGGAACGAGGACTACTGGGGCAAGAAGCCGAAGCTGAAGGACATCGTGATCCGGCCGATGCCGGACGGTTCCGCGCGGCGGCAGGCACTGGAGTCCGCCGAGATCGACGCGTACGACAACGTGTCGCCCGGCGACGTGCAGCCGTTGGAGGAACAAGACTTCAAGGTGCTCGAGCGACCCTCGTTCAACGTCGCGTACGTCGGCTTCAATCAGAAGAAGAAGCCGTTCGACAACCCGAAGATCCGGCAGGCGGTGGCGCACGCGCTGAACCGTGAGGCGCTGCTGAAGGCGAAGTACGACGAGGGCGCCGAGGTGGCGCACGAGTTCATGCCGAAGTCGCTCGTCGGGTACGCCGACGACGTGCAGAAGTACGACTACGACCCGGCCAAGGCGAAGCAGCTGATCAAGGAGTCCGGCGTCGAGGACCTCACGATCGACTTCTACTACCCGACGAACGTGTCGCGGCCCTACATGCCGGACCCGGCGGCGAACTTCCAGGCGTTCAAGCGCGACCTGGAGAAGGTGGGCTTCACGGTGAAGCCGAAGTCGGAGCCGTGGGACGGCGGGTACACCACCACGACCCAGGCCGGCAAGGCGCCGATCTACCTGCTCGGCTGGACCGGCGACTTCGGTGACGCGGACAACTTCCTCGGTACCTTCTTCCAGGGCAACCAGCCGCAGTTCGGCCTGGAGGCAGGCACGGAGATCTCCGACAAGCTGAACGCTGCGGAGACCGAGACCGATGCGGACAAGCGCGCCAAGATGTACGAGGAGATCAACCGCCTAGTCATGAAGGACGTGCCCGGCGTGCCGTACGCGCACACCAAGCCCGGTGTCGCGGTCAACCCGAAGGTCAAGGGTTACGTGCCGAGCCCGGTCGGCGGGGAGAGCTTTGCGCCGGTCACCATCGGTGAGTAGCGGGAAGGTACGTACGGCCGCGGTGACGGTTACCGAGGAACGTTGACGTGGCGAAGTTCATCGTTCGGCGGCTGCTGCTGCTGATTCCGATCCTGCTCGGGTTGTCGGTCCTGATCTTCGTGTGGGTGCGCAACCTGCCCGGAGGTACGGCGCAGGCGATCCTGGGGGAGAAGGCCACACCCGAGCAGATCGAGAAGTTCAACGAGGCGTACGGCCTCGACGAACCACTGTGGGTGCAGTACGTCCACTTCCTCGGTCGGGCGATCCGGCTCGACTTCGGGGTGTCCGTACAGACCCAGCAACCGGTGTGGGACGAGATCAACACGCGCTTCCCTGCCACCATCGAGCTGTCCGTAGCGGCGCTGCTGTTCGCGGTGCTCGTCGGCATCCCGTTGGGGTACCTGGCGGCACGCCGCTACGGCTCGTGGCTCGACCGCGTGCTGGTGAGCTCGTCGCTGGTCGGCGTGGTGATCCCGGTCTTCGTGGTCGGGTACCTGCTGAAGTACGTGTTCGCGGTGAAGCTCGGGGTCCTGCCGGACAGTGGCCGGCAGGACATCCGGATAGCCGCGGACCATCCCACCGGCTTCTACGTGTTCGACGGCCTGATCACCGGCAACCTGGGTGCAGCGTTCGACGCGTTCCTGCACCTGATTCTGCCGGGCATCGCGCTCGGCACGATCCCGCTGGCGATCATCGCGCGCATCACCCGCGCGTCGGTGCTCGACGTGGTCAACGAGGACTACGTACGCACGGCGGAGGCCAAGGGGTTGACCAAGCAGACGGTCCGCGGGCGGCACATCCTGCGCAACGCGATGCTGCCGGTCGTGACCATCATCGGTCTGCAGGCGGGCCTGCTGCTCTCCGGCGCGATCCTCACCGAGACCGTGTTCGCGATACCAGGCATGGGGTCGTTCATGAAGGACGCGATCTTCAAACATGACTACTCCACCATCGAGGGCTTCATCCTGTTCAGCTCGGTGATCTACGTGTTGATCAACCTGATGGTCGACATCGCGTACGGCTTGCTCGACCCGAGAGTGCGGGTGCGCACATGACGGTGCTCTCCGTCGACCTCCCGCGCTCCGCTCCTCACTCACGTGCGGTGATCTGGGCCGTGCCGGGTTGCATGCTCGCTACGATGCTCACGCGGGAGGCCTCCTCATGACGGTCGCGCAAGCGGAAGCGTCGGTCGGCGAGACCGGCGGGGACGACGGCGGCGGCGGTCAGTGGCGCGAGGCGTTCAAGCGCCTGCGCAGCAACCCGTCGGCCATCGTCGGCGCGGTGCTCGTGCTGCTGTTCCTGCTCGTCGCGATCTTCGCGCCTGTGATCGCGCCGTACGCGCCGGACGCGGCCGACCTGAGCCAGGTCCGACCGAGCTACGTGCCGGGTCCGTCGGCCGACCACTGGCTCGGCCTGGACACCCAGGGCCGCGACGAGCTCAGCAGGATCATCTACGGGGCCAGGCAGTCGCTGATCGTCGCCGTGGTGTCGCTACTGCTCGGCGCGACGGTCGGCTCGCTGCTCGGCCTGCTCGCCGGCGCGTTCGGCGGCTGGGTCGACACGCTGGTGATGCGAGTGGTCGACATCATGCTCGCGGTGCCCGGGCTGCTGTTCGCGATCGGTGTGGCCGCGGCGATCGGGGCCAGCCTGAAGGCGGTGATGATCGCCATCGCCGTGGTGAACGTACCGATCTTCGCCCGCATGCTCCGCGGCTCGATGCTGGCGCAGCGGGAGTCCGACTACGTGCTGGCAGCCCGGTCCATCGGCATCTAGAGACGCGACATCACGTTGAAGCACGTGCTGCCGAACTCGCTCTCGCCGGTGATCGTGCAGGGAACGCTGACCCTCGCCACGGCCATCGTGGACGCGGCCGGCCTGTCGTTCCTCGGCCTCGGCACCGCCGACCCTTCGGTGCCGGAGTGGGGCAGGATGCTCACGGAGATGCAGGCGGCACTGACATACGCGCCGCAGCTCGCGTTGTTCCCCGGGTTGGCGATCGTGTTGGCAGCGCTGGGATTCACGCTGCTCGGTGAGTCGTTGCGTGAGGCACTCGACCCGAAGTTCCGGAGGTGACGGTGGCCGCTCAACCACTGCTCGAGGTCGACGACCTGCACGTCACCTTCCGGCGCAAGGGCCGGGCGGACGTGCGTGCCGTCGACGGTGTGTCGTTCCAGGTGGCCCCTGGCGAGACCGTCGGCCTGGTCGGCGAGTCCGGCTGCGGCAAGTCGGTCACCTCGCTGGCGATCCTCGGCCTGCTGCCGCGCCGCGGCGCCGAGGTCGGCGGCGCGGTCCGGTTCGACGGCCGCGACCTGCTGCAGCTGCGCGACAAGGAGATGCGCGAGCTGCGCGGGCGCGACCTGGCCATGGTCTTCCAGGACCCGATGACGTCGCTGAACCCGGTGGTGTCGGTCGGCGTGCAGGTGACCGAGGTGCTGCAGCGTCACCGCGGCTACCGGGCGCAGGAGGCGAAGGCGGAAGCGGCGGCGCTGCTGACCAAGGTCGGCATCCCCGACCCGCAGCGGCGGTTGAAGGACTACCCGCACCAGCTGTCCGGTGGCATGCGGCAGCGTGCCCTCATCGCCATGGCGCTGGCCTGCGAGCCGCGGCTGCTGATCGCGGACGAGCCCACGACGGCGCTCGACGTCACCATCCAGGCGCAGATCCTCGAGCTGCTGAAGGAGCTCGTCGTCGACACCGGCACCGCGTTGGTGATGATCACCCACGACCTCGGTGTCGTCGCCGGGCTGTGCGACACGGTGCACGTCATGTACTCCGGACGGGTGGTGGAGTCGGCGGAACGCCGGGAGATCTTCCGCCATCCGCGGCACCCGTACACCGGCGGGCTGCTCGCCTCCGTGCCGCGCCTCGACGGCGAGCGCGGTGCGCCGCTGCGGCCGATCCCCGGGTCGCCGAAGGACACCCTGCCGTGGCCGCAGGGCTGCGCGTTCGCGCCGCGGTGTGCCCGTGCGATCGAGGAGTGCAGCACGACGACGCCTTCGCTGACGTACGACGAGGCGCGCGCCGAGCACGAGCTGCGGTGCCACAACCCGCTGCCCGTGACCAGGGAGGAGGCGCAGGTATGAGTGCCGCCGCAGAAGAGCCGCTGCTCTCCGTCCGCGACCTGAAGGTGCACTTCCCGATCACCAGGGGCCTGCTGTTCGACCGGGTGATCGGGAACGTGCAGGCCGTCGACGGTGTCGACCTGGAGGTACGCCGCGGCCAGACGTACGGACTGGTCGGGGAGTCCGGCTGCGGCAAGAGCACGTTGGGCCGGGCCGTGCTGCGGCTGGTCGAGCCCACCTCGGGCGAGGTGATCTTCGACGGCACGAACATGGCGGAGCTGCGCGGCGAGCAACTGCGCCGGGCGCGGTCGCGGATGCAGATGGTGTTCCAGGACCCGATGGCCAGCCTCGACCCGCGGCAGAGCGTGGCGTCGTTGCTCCAGGAACCCATGACCGCGCACGGCATCGGCAACGGCCGCGGCCTGCAGCAGCGGGTGCGCGAGCTGCTCGACCTGGTCGGGCTGCCGGCGGACGCCGCGAGCCGCTACCCGCACGAGTTCTCCGGCGGGCAGCGGCAGCGGATCGGGATCGCCAGGGCGATCGCGCTGCACCCGCAGATGCTGATCGCGGACGAGCCGGTGTCGGCGCTCGACGTGTCCATCCAGGCGCAGGTGATCAACCTGCTCGAGGAGCTGCAGGACGAGCTGGAGCTGACCTACCTGGTGATCGCCCACGACCTCGCCGTGGTGCGGCACATCAGCGACGTCATCGGTGTGATGTACCTCGGCCGCATCGTCGAGGAGGCGCCTTCCGACACGCTGTACGAGCAGCCGCTGCACCCGTACACGATCGCGTTGATGTCGGCCGTGCCGATCCCCGACCCGGACGTCGAGGACCGCAGGCAGCGGATCATCCTGAGCGGCGACCTGCCGTCGCCGGCGAACCCGCCGGCCGGCTGCCGGTTCCACACCAGGTGCCCGTTCCGGCAGGAGACCCGCTGCGACGACGAGCGGCCGGAGCTGCGCGAGGTCCACACCGGGCACCGGGTCGCGTGTCACTACGCCGAGGAGATCCTCGCCGGCCAGATCACGGCGAAGGAGCCGGACCACCTCGCTCCGACGCCGTAGCCCACCCCGCCGCGCACCATCGGGCCGGTGCGGTCACCGAGGGTCGCACCAGCTGGTGGGATGGTCGGCCGGGGGCTACTGTGCGACCTGCTCGGGGCGCTCGGCGGAGCAGAAGGAGACGGGGCATGCTGCACATCAGGAGGTGGGCGACCGCGGCAGCTGTCGTGGCCCTGGCCCCTCGGCACCAGCCTGGCACCCGGCCTGACATACGCGGCCGACGCCGGCAAGACCAAGTTCACGCTCACTTTGCTGCATAGCAACGACTTCGAGTCACAGCTGCTCGGCGTCGGTGGCGCCGGCGAGGAGACCGAGCCGGGTGAGGTGCAGCCGTACGGCGGTGCCGCCCGCAACGTCACACTGTTCGAGCAGCTGCGACAGCAGGCCGGTGAGCAGCCGGCGAACAGCAGCGGCACGACCCCGGGTGGGGCGAAGAAGCGTGGCGTACTCAGCGTCAGCGCGGGCGACAACTTCCTCGCCGGCCCCGAGTTCGCGGCCAGCCTGGACCACGGCGTGCCGTTCTACGACGCGCTCGCCGTACGCAACATGCGGCTCGATGTCTCCGCGATCGGCAACCACGAGTTCGACTTCGGCCCTGACACCCTCGCCGACTTCATCGCCGGCTTCGACGGCTCGCTGCCGTTCATGTCGGCGAACCTGGACGTCAGCGGGGAGCCGCGGCTGCAGGAGCTCGCCGACTCCGGCGACATCACCGACAGCAGGATCGTCTCCACCGGCCGCGAGCGCGTCGGCCTGATCGGCCTCACCACACCCGAGTTGCCGACCATCAGCAGCCCGCGCAACGTCGAGGTACGCACCGAGCTGGCGGAGATCGTCAACCGCAGGGCGGAGCAGTTCACCGAGGCCGGCATCGACAAGGTCATCCTGGTCAGCCACCTGCAGGACATCGACAACGAGCTCGCCCTGGTGCCCGAGCTGCGCAACGTCGACGCCGTGCTCGGCGGTGGCGGCGGCGAGATCCTCGCCGACGCCGGCGACCCGTTGGTCCCCGGCGACCAGGCGGAGCGCGGGTACCCGCTGTGGGCGGACGACGCCACCGGCACCAGGGTGCCGGTGGCGACCGTGACCGGTGACTACAAGTACGTCGGGAACCTCGTACTCGGCTTCGACAAGCGCGGCAACCTCACCGGTGCGGCCGACCAGGCGAGCAAGCCGGTGCGTGTCTCCGGCGTCGGCGACGACGCCGTCGAGCGGGACCCGGCGACCGTCGACCAGGTGGAGAAGCCGGTGCAGGAGTACCTCGCCGACCTCGCCGAGACCCAGGTCGCCGACAGCGAGGTCGCGCTCGACGGCGTGCGCAACAACGTACGGACCCGGGAGACCAACCTGGGCAACCTGCTCGCCGACGCGCTGCGCTGGATGGGGGAGCAGCAGGCCGAGGAGTACGGCGTGCCGTCGCCTGCGGTGGGCATCCAGAACGGCGGCGGCATCCGCAACGACTCGACGTTCCCGGCCGGTCCGGTCACCGCGTTGAACACGTACGAAGTGGCGCCGTTCCCGAACTTCGTCGCGGTGATCCCCGAGGTGCCGCGCGACACGTTCAGGCAGCTGCTCGAGCGCGGCGTCGCCGCGTCGCCGGACGCGTCGGGCGCGTTCATCCAGATCTCCGGTGCGAAGTTCACCTACGACCCGGCGCAGCAGGCGCAGGTGGTGGACGAGTCGACCGGCGAGATCACCACCCCGGGCGAACGGGTGCAGCGCGTCGAGCTGGCCAACGGCACCGTCGTCGTGGACGGCGGCCAGGTGGTGGACGGCGCGCCGATCCCCGTCGCGACCAACGACTTCTCCGCCCGCGGCGGCGACGCGTACCCGCTCGGCGACCTCGACTTCACGCCGGTCGGCAAGACCTACCAGCAGGCCTTCGAGGAGTACCTCACGACCGGCCTCTCCGGCACCGTGACCGCCGCCGCCTACCCCGAAGGCGGCGAGGGCCGCATCACCGCGGTCGGCTGACCCTGGCGATTCCCCCGCTGGTGGGAGCGGGCTCCCTCGCGCACGAGAGGCCTGCCGCCCGTGCGGCGGCAGATCATGAGCGTGTCACCGAGACTGCCAACAGCACAGCGGGCGACGGCGACCCGGGCCGGTGGTTGCGCTGGCCCTTCTGGTCGGGGTATGCCGCCGCGGCCTGGTCGCTGACCTACGGTCTGCTCGGGCTCTACTGGGCGCTCGGGGGCGCCGGGTTCCCCTTCGGGGAGAGGAATGACCCGGAAGCGGGCCAGTCCTCGATCCTCGCCGCCGCCACGGCCGAGACCACCGCTCCGGTCATCGCCTGCCTCGGCTTGTTCGGTGCGGGCGTCGCGTTCGCCATGGCCAAGGCAGTCGGGCGCGGCGTGACGCGCGTCGTGGTCCTGGCCTTCGGCTGGGCTACGGCTCTCGTGCTCACCGTGGTGATCACGGACTACCGCTTGCTGATGCTGGTCACCCGGGTCTTCGTCACTCCGGTGTTCGCCGTCATCGGGGTACCAGGCGGCGGTAGTGTCGCCGACTTCTTGCCCTGGACCCGGGTGAACCTACTCGTCGTCGTCACGGGTGGCCTGTTGTGGGCGCTGACGGCCCTGGCGTACCAGCGGCGCACGGGGTACCGGTGCGCGAACTGTGGCCGCGACGATAGCTCCGTCCCAGACCGGGACAAGGCACTGCGTTGGGGTCGGTTGGCGGTCGGGGTGGCAGTTGCCGTCCCCGGCAGCTACGCCGTGTCGCGGGTCGCCATGGCGGTTGGCAGCCCGATCGGCGTCCCGCAGGCGTTCTACGACGAGATGGCCGGCTCCGGCGTGATCGTCGGCGGGCTCGTCATGGCGGCGCTCGCCACCGCCGGCACGGTCCTCACCCTGGGGCTGGTGAGCCGATGGGGCGAAGTCTTCCCCCGCTGGGTCTGGTTCGCGGCGGGCAAACCGGTGCCGCCACTGCTGGCGGTCATCCCCGGATCGATCGTGACGGTGTTCATACGGCGGCGGGTGGCACCGAGATCCGAAAACTCCTCGTCGAGGGGTTCGACACGCACCAGTGGGGAATCACCGCTCCCGGACTCCTCTGGCCGCTGTGGGGTCTCGCTCTCGGCATCGCCACCTACGCCTACTACGTCCGACGGTCCTCCCACTGTCGCGTCTGTGGGCGAGGAGTCACACCCCGTTCGCGGGCCGGCTAGAGGTCGGTGGCGGGTTGGCTCGCCGACGGGGCCTCGGCACGGGGGTCGGCGGCGCTGCGCAGGTCCGCGCTGCTCGGCAGCGGCGGCGGCGTGCCACCGAACTCCGGGCACAGTGCCTTGTGGTCGCACCAGTCGCACAGCCGGCTGGGGCGGGGCCGCCAGTCCTGGTTCTGCTTGGCCCGCTCGATCGCCTGCCAGAGGGCCTCGACCTTGCGCTGCGTGGCGCGCAGGTCGTGCTCGTCCGGCTGGTACCGCAGCACCTCGCCGTTGCCCAGGTACATCAGCTGCAGCAGCCGCGGCATCCGGCCGAGCTGGCGCCACAGCACCAGCGCGTAGAAGCGCATCTGGAACATGGCCTTCGCCTCGAACAGCTCCGACGGCGCCGTGCCGGTCTTGTAGTCGACGATGCGGACGTCACCGCTGTCCGAGACGTCCAGCCGGTCGACGTAGCCGCGCAGCCGCAACCCGGAGTCGAGCGTGCTCTCCACGTAGAGCTCGCGTTCTGCGGGTTCGAGCCGTTGCGGATCTTCCAGGTCGAAGTACGTGCTGAGCAGCTGCTGCGCACCGTCCAGCCAGGCCCCGACCTCGGGCGCCTCGTCGCCGGTGAACAGCTCGGCCAGCGTCGGCTCGGCGGCGACCAGCTCCTCCCACACCGGGGTGACGAGCTCCGCCGCGCGGGCGAGGGTGCGCTCGTCCGCAGGCAGGTCGTACAGCCGCTCGAGCACGGCGTGCACGACGGTGCCCCGCGCGGCCGCGGGCGTGGGGCGCTCAGGCAGCTTGTCGATGACCCGGAAGCGGAACAGCAGCGGGCAGGTCATGAAGTCGCCGGCGCGGCTGGGGGAGAGCGCAGGCCCGTCCGGAGCCGGGGCGTCCGCCGGGTCCACGGCAGGATCGGCCGCGGCTGCCTCGGTCCCTGGCTCCACATGCACACTCGTCACCACGTCCCCGAGCCTAGGCCGTCGCACCGACAGCGAACCATCGCCGCGGGCGGCGTGTCGAGGACGGCCCGACTGAGTAGCCTTGGACGATGACACCGCAAGGCCGGGACGACGACGCCGACAACGATCCCGCCGCGCGCCGGCTCGCCGGCGGCTTCCTGATCGGCAGGCCGTTCGGCATCCCGGTCTACATCTCGCCCAGCTGGCTGCTGGTCGCGGCGCTGATCACGTACACCTTCGGCCCGTACGTGGAGTCGCAGCTACCCGGCATCGGCCAGCTGAAGTGGGGCGTGTCGTTCCTCTACGCCGCGTTCCTGCTGCTGTCCGTCTTCGTCCACGAGGTGAGCCACTCGATCGTCGCGCAGCGGCTCGGGCTCGAGGTCAAGCAGATCACACTGTGGCTGCTCGGCGGGGTGTCCACGCTCGACGAGCCGGACACGCCGCGAAAGGAGTTCCTGGTCGCCGCCGCCGGGCCGGCGGCGTCCATCGCGCTCGGCCTGCTCGCGTTCGCCGGCTACGTCGGCCTGCCAGCGGGCGGGGTGGCACACCTGCTGGCCAGCCAGCTGGCGTTCGTGAACCTGGTGCTCGCCGCGTTCAACCTGCTGCCCGGGCTGCCGCTCGACGGCGGGGCGATCCTGCGCTCCGCCGTGTGGAAGGTGGCCGGCAGGCGCAGCGCCGGCACGGTCGCCGCCGGCTGGGCCGGCCGGGTGCTCGCCTGCCTGGTGCTGCTCGCCGCGCTCAGCCGCAGTGCGGTGTTCGGCAACGGCGAGCCCAGCCTGATCGACCTGGTCTGGGGCGGCCTGATCGCCATGTTCCTCTGGACGGGCGCGTCGCAGGTGCTGAAGGTGCAGCAGGTGCGGTCGCGGCTGCCCCGTGCGCAGGCGCGCACCCTGGTACGGCCGGCGCTGAGCGTGCCCGGTGACCTGCCGCTCGGTGAGGCGATCCGGCGGGCGCGGGAGGCCGGGCTGCGTGCGCTCGTCGTCACCGACTCCCGCGGCAAGCCGACCGGCATCGTGAACGAGCAGGCCGTCGTCGCCACGCCGGAGCAGCGGTGGCCGTGGATGAGCGTGTCCGCGGTGACCAAGTCGATCGACGACGCGATGATCCTCACCGCCGACCTGGCCGGCGAGGACCTCGTACGCGCCATGCAGCGCGAGCCGTCCTCCGAGTACCTGGTCGTCGAGCCGGGCTCGCAGGACATCATCGGTGTCATCGCCACCGCCGACGTCGAGCGTGCCGTCGCGACCCGCTAGCGCCGCCGGCAGTGCGCCTGCACGCCGGCTGCGGCGGCGGCGAGCAGCGCCACCTCGGCGCGGGTGAGGGCCGGATCTGCGCGCCGCAGTGCCGCGTCCGGCAGCGAGAGCTCCGGTGACTCGGCCACCGCGGCGGTAAACTCGGTGAGCAACTCCTCGGCCAGGCTGGCGACGGAGTCGCCGGCAGTGCGCGCGACGAGCGCGAGGATCAGACCGGTGACCGCGGTATCGAGCTGGGTACGGCCTCGGTTGCGTTGCGCCAGTCGATGAGCATCGCCTGGTCGTGGTGGAGCAACACGTTGGCGGGATGGATGTCCAGGTGCACGATGCGTGCCGCGGGGGCCGTGGCCGCGCGGGCCGGCTCCGCATGCAGCCGGTCGTGCAGGTCCACGAGCACAGCGGCGCCGCCGGACACGCTGACCGCTCCGTTCCGAAGAGCGTCGAGGAGGGTCGGCCCGGTGAGCCGCTGCAGCATCAGGTCGGGACCGTCGGCGCCGTACACCTCGGGCACGGGGAATCCACGGCCGGCGAGATACGTCATCAAGGCCGCCTCCGCCGTCGCGTCACCCCCGTCGCGATACCGGCGCAGACGCGATGCGCATCGAGTGCGTGAACGTCGGCGTCTCGACCGGAAGCGAGCGGGACCGGCTGCATGATGACCACCGTACGGGCCGCTACGCTCCAGCTCTGGTCCAGCCAACCGCGGAGGGAGCTCGGTGACCGACGGCGAGGGACGAGACGATGGCTACGCGGGTGCCGACCACCGGCGCGGTGTGCTGCGCGTCGGTGACGTCGTGCAGCTGACCGACACCAAGGGCCGGCGCAACATGCTCGTGCTCGAGGCGGGCCGGAGCTTCCACACGCACCGCGGCTCGATCTCGCACGACGAGCTGCTCGGCGGCCCCGAGGGCGTGGTGGTGAAGAGCACCGCCGGCGAGGAGTACCTGGTGTTCCGGCCGCTGCTCGCCGACTACACGGTGCGGATGAGCCGCGGCGCCGCCGTCGTCTACCCGAAGGACGCGGCGCAGCTGCTGGCCGTCGCGGACGTGTTCCCGGGCGCCACCGTGGTCGAGGCCGGTGCGGGCTCGGGCGCGCTGTCGTGCTGGCTGCTGCGCGCGGTCGGCGAGGCCGGACGGCTGTACTCGTACGAGCAGCGCGCGGACTTCGCCGACATCGCACGCAAGAACGTGCACCGCTACCTCGGCGGCGCGCCGCCGGCGTGGGAGCTGACCGTCGGCGAGTTGACCGAACATCTACCCACGCACGCGCCGGGTAGCGTGGACCGCGTCGTGCTCGACATGCTCGCGCCGTGGGACTGCCTGGCCGCGGCGGCGACCGCGCTCGTCCCCGGCGGGGTGCTGTGCGCGTACGTGGCGACCACCACGCAGCTGTCCACGGTGGTCGAGGCGCTGCGGGAGTCCGGTCAGTTCGACGAGCCTGCGGCGAGCGAGACGATGGTGCGAGGCTGGCACGTCGACGGGCTCGCCGTGCGTCCGGACCACAGGATGGTCGGGCACACCGGTTTCCTCGTCGGAGCACGTAGGCTCGCGCCTGGGGTCTCCGCACCGCCGCGGAAACGACGCCCGGCAAAAGGCGCACGTCAGGGGCGAGGAACGCCCCCGACAGACTCGGTGGAAGGGGGCGGCTGAGCGTGTGTGCAGAAATGCGGACGCCCGTGGCATTCGCGCCGCGCGGCATTCGGAGCAGCAATGAGCTCGGCGGGACGGCCTTGACGCCTGTAGGGTCAGATGTGGTGGCTGTGACCGAGGAGGTGAACGCGCGTGTCAACTGAGGACGCAGAAGCGCGCGCGGCGCGCCAAGAGCAGGAGATCAGGGACCTGACGGCTCAGGTCTCCTACCTCGAAGACGAACTCGCCGCGTTGCGGAGTCGTAACCCGGAATCCGCGCGTACAGTACGCGCCCTGGAGCACCGTCTCGCCGCGACCGAGAGCTCCCTGGCGAAAGAGCAGGCGCAGAACGAGCGACTCGCGGCGACGTTGCGCGAGGCGCGCGAGCAGATCGTCTCGCTCAAGGAGGAGATCGACCGGCTGGCCCAGCCGCCAGCGACCTTCGGTGCGTTCCTCGGGCACTACGAGGACGGCACCATCGACGTCTTCACCGGCGGCCGCAAGCTGCGGGTCACGGTGAGCCCGAACGTGGACTCGGACGAGCTGCGTCCCGGCCAGGAGGTCATGCTCAACGAGGCGATGAACGTCGTCGAGAGCATGTCGTACGAGCAGGTCGGCGACGTGGTGATGCTCAAGGAGCTGCTCGCTGACGGCGAACGTGCGCTCGTGATCGGGCACACCGACGAGGAGCGCATCGTGCGGCTCGCCGACACCCTCCGCGACCAGCGGATACGTGCCGGTGACGCGCTGCTGCTCGACTCCAGGTCGGGGTTCGTCTACGAGCGCATCCCGAAGTCGGAGGTCGAGGAGCTCATCCTGGAGGAGGTCCCCGACATCGACTACAAGTCGATCGGTGGCCTGGACAACCAGATCGAGCTGATCCGCGACGCGGTCGAGCTGCCGTACCTGCACCGTGACCTGTTCGTCGAGCACGAGCTGCGCCCGCCCAAGGGCGTGCTGCTCTACGGGCCTCCCGGCTGCGGCAAGACCCTGATCGCGAAGGCCGTGGCGAACAGCCTCGCGAAGCAGATGGTCGGGCGCACCGGGCGCGGCAACGGGAAGTCGTACTTCCTGAACATCAAGGGTCCTGAGCTGCTCAACAAGTACGTCGGCGAGACCGAGCGGCACATCAGGCTGGTCTTCCAGCGGGCTCGCGAGAAGGCCACCGAGGGCATGCCGGTGATCGTGTTCTTCGACGAGATGGACTCGATCTTCCGCACCCGGGGCTCCGGTGTGAGCTCCGACGTGGAGAACACCATCGTGCCGCAGCTGCTCAGCGAGATCGACGGCGTCGAGGGTCTGGAGAACGTCGTGGTCATCGGCGCCTCGAACCGCGAGGACATGATCGACCCGGCGATCCTGCGGCCCGGTCGTCTCGACGTCAAGATAAAGATCGAGCGCCCGGACGCCGAGTCCGCGCGCGACATCTTCTCCAAGTACATCACCTCCAAGCTGCCGCTCCACGGCGATGACCTGCAGGAATTCGGTCAGGACGCGAACGCGTGCGTGCAGGCGATGATCGACCGCGTGGTCGAGCGGATGTACGCGGAGACCGAGGACAACCGCTTCCTCGAGGTCACCTACGCCAACGGCGACAAGGAGACGTTGTTCTTCAAGGACTTCAACTCCGGCGCGATGATCGAGAACATCGTGGGTCGCGGCAAGAAGATGGCCATCAAGGACTACATCTCGAATGAGCAGAAAGGACTACGCGTCCAGCACCTGCTCCAGGCGATCGTGGACGAGTTCAAGGAGAACGAGGACCTGCCCAACACGACCAACCCGGACGACTGGGCGCGGATCTCCGGCAAGAAGGGCGAGCGCATCGTCTACATCCGGACGCTGGTCTCGGGCAAGGAAGGCGTGGCCGAAGGCCGGTCGATCGACACCGTCGCGAACACCGGCCAGTACCTCTGAGTCGTCAGCACGTGACGCGGTCAGTGTGGTCCGCTCCCAGTGTGGGCATACTTGGCGTGGTTGGACATGCTGTTGCCGGACCACGCAGGCCGCAGCCGTGCGGTAACGGGAGGAGGCGACCGTGTCGGTTCGCCGGGTGATGGGCATCGAGACGGAATACGGCATCTCTGTGCCCGGGCAACCCGGCGCCAACGCGATGCTGACCTCCTCGCAGATCGTGAACTCGTATCCGACGGCCGCCGCCGCCCGCGCGAAGCGGGCCAGGTGGGACTTCGAGGAGGAGACCCCGCTGCGGGACGCCCGCGGCTTCGACGTGTCCAGGGACACCGCCGACGCCAGCCAGCTGACCGACGAGGACCTCGGCCTGGCGAACGTGATCCTGCCGAACGGGGCGCGGCTCTACGTCGACCACGCGCACCCGGAGTACTCGGCCCCTGAGTGCACGAACCCGCGAGACGCGGCGCTATGGGACAAAGCCGGCGAACAGGTCATGCTGGAGGCGCTCCGGCGGGCGGCCCAGGTGCCCGGCGCGCCACCGATCGTCCTGTACAAGAACAACACCGACAACAAGGGCGCCTCGTACGGCTGCCACGAGAACTACCTGATGCGGCGCGGCACGCCGTTCGCCGACATCGTCCGGCACCTCACCCCGTTCTTCGTCAGCCGGCAGGTGTTCGCCGGGGCCGGCCGGGTGGGGCTGGGCCAGGAGGGCGGCAAGCCCGGCTTCCAGCTCAGCCAGCGCGCCGACTTCTTCGAGGTCGAGGTCGGTCTGGAGACCACGCTCAAGCGCCCGATCATCAACACCAGGGACGAGCCGCACGCGGACGCCGAGAAGTACCGGCGCCTGCACGTCATCATCGGTGACGCGAACATGAGCGAGCTGGCCACGTACCTGAAGCTGGGCACCACGTCGCTGGTGCTGGCGATGATCGAGGACGAGTGGCTGTCCGCGGACCTGAGCGTGCTGCAGCCGGTGGCCGCCCTGCACACGGTGTCGCACGACCCGTCGCTGCGGCACCAGCTGACCCTGCAGGACGGCCGGCGGATGACGGGGCTGCAGCTGCAGCTGGAGTACCTCGAGCAGGCCCGCAAGTACGTCGAGGACCGCTACGGGTCGGACGTCGACGACGTCACGAGCGACGTCCTCGACCGGTGGGAGGACGTGCTCGACAAGCTCGCCCGCGACCCGATGCTGTTGCGCAACGAGCTCGACTGGGTCACGAAGCTGTCGCTGCTCGAGGGCTACCGCTCGCGCGACGGCCTCGACTGGGACCACCCGCGCCTGCAGCTGGTGGACCTGCAGTACACGGACATCCGCCCGGAGAAGGGCCTGTACGCCCGGCTGGCGGCCCGCGGTGCGGCCAGCCGGCTGTTCACCGACGACGAGATCGCGGACGCGGTGGCGGAGCCACCGCACGACACCCGCGCGTACTTCCGCGGCCGCTGCCTGGCCAAGTACGCGGACCAGGTGGCGGCGGCGTCCTGGGACTCGGTCATCTTCGACGTGCCCGAGCACGAGTCGTTGCAGCGCGTACCCATGATGGAGCCGCTGCGCGGCACCAAGGGCCACGTCGGCGATTTGCTCGACCGGTGCGCCACCGCAGGTGAGCTGGTGGCCGTGCTCACCGAGGGTGCCTGACCGCCGCCGCCAGCGTACTCCGGCGCCGCGACATATCCGTCGAGTCTGAGCGCGGTTTGCCGCCGATATGGATAGTGTCTGTGGTGTGCACGACTCCCGTTGGAGGTGTCATGGCTGGCAAGGAAACCGCAGGCGGTCAGCGCCGGACGAACAAGCAGAAAGAGGAGACCGAGGAGGTCGACTCCGAGACCGAGTCCGACGTCCAAGAGCGCCAGGAGAAGCTCTCCGAGGACGTCGACGCGATCCTCGAGGACATCGACGAGGTGCTCGAGGAGAACGCCGAGGAGTTCGTACGGCAGTACGTCCAGAAGGGCGGCCAGTAGCGGCGTAATAGGGTCCTCCCAAGGACCATGAGCTTCCGTGCCCGCACATCCGGGCACGGCCAGGAAGGAGTGGCGTTGTCGTCCCCTCTCGACGGCTTGGGTAGGTTGCCGAGCGAGTACATGACGCCCGGGATCGCGTCGATCAGCGACTTCCTCGGGCGGTTCCACCCGGAGCTGCTGCCCGGCTCGCAGGAGCTACCGGGTCCCGTAGGCGCGACGGACGTCAAGCACGGCACCACCATCGTGGCGGCCACGCACGCCGGCGGCGTAGTGATGGCCGGCGACCGGCGGGCCACGATGGGCAACGTCATCGCCCAGCGCAACATCGTGAAGGTGTTCCGCGCCGACGACTACTCCTGCGTCGGCATGGCGGGCACCGCAGGCGTGGGCACCGAGCTGATCCGGCTGTTCCAGCTGGAGATGGAGCACTACGAGAAGATCGAGGGCGTCACGCTGTCGCTGGACGGCAAGACGAACCGGCTGTCCACCATGATCCGCAGCAACCTCAGCATGGCCATGCAGGGCCTGGCCGTGGTGCCGCTATTCGCCGGCTACGACCTCGACACCGGCGACGGACGGATCTTCAGCTACGACATCACGGGGAGCAGGTCGGAGGAGCAGGGCTTCCACGCCGTCGGCTCGGGGTCGGTGTTCGCGCGCGGCGCGATGAAGAAGCTGTACCGCCCGGACGCCGCGGAGGAGGACACCGTCCTCGCCCTGCTGCACGCGCTCTACGACGCCGCCGACGACGACTCCGCGTCCGGCCAGCCGGACCTGGCCAGGCGCATCTTCCCGACGGTCGTGTCGGTGACTTCCGACCGGTTCAGGCAGTACGACGACGACGAGGTCGGCGCGCTCGTCGAGGGCATCATCGCCGGCCGTACGCGCAACCCGGATGGTCCGGTGGCGCCAGTGCGTGACGAGTAACGACAACCCCCGAGCCGACCCGAGGAGCAGACAGCCGTGACGATGCCGCTGGGCTACATCTCGCCCGAGCAGCTGATGAAGGACAAGGCGGAGTATGCCCGCAAGGGCATCGCCCGCGGGCGAAGCGCCGTCGTCCTCCAGTACGACAACGGGATCCTGTTCGTCGCCGAGAACCGCTCGCGCACGCTGCACAAGATCAGCGAGATCTACGACCGCATCGCGTTCGCCGCCGTGGGGCTCTACTACGAGTTCGAGAACCTGCGGCAGGCCGGCATCAGGCTCGCGGACATCCGCGGCTACACCAACGCCCGCAGCGACGTCACGGCGCGCGGCCTGGCGAACGCGTACGCGCAGACGCTCGGCTCGATCTTCACCGACGCGCACAAGCCGTACGAGGTCGAGCTGGTCGTGGCCGAGGTGGGGGAGACGTCCGCGGAGGACCAGATCTACCGGCTGACGTTCGACGGCTCCGTGCAGGACGAGCAGGGCTACCTGGTGATGGGCGGTGTCACCGAGCGGGTCGCGAGCACGCTCGCGGACCGCTACCAGCCGGGCCAGCCGCTGGCCACCGTGGTGCGCGACGCGGTGACCGCGCTCGAGAACCAGGAGAACGGGAACCGCGAGCTCGCCGCCGGGCAGCTGGAGGTCGGCGTACTCGACCGCACCCGCAAGGGGCGCACCTTCCGCCGGCTGCAGGGCGCGGCGCTCGAGCGGCTGCTTGCCGAGACCGCCCCGACCCCGGAGCCGGCGACCCCGGAGGAGACCACCGCGGAGGAGACCACCGAGGACACGGACGGCTCGGCGGAGAACCGCGACGACAGCTGATCCCGCGGCATTTCCCGATTCACTTCTTCACGTTGCCGTCAATCGGCCGCCCGAGGTCATAGCCTGTGCGCATGGACCGGCGAATCTTCGGGTTGGAGAACGAGTACGGCGTCACGTGCACGTTCCGTGGGCAACGGCGGCTGTCACCCGACGAGGTGGCGCGCTACCTGTTCCGCCGCGTGGTGTCGTGGGGACGCAGCAGCAACGTCTTCCTGCGCAACGGGGCGCGCCTGTACCTGGACGTCGGCAGCCACCCGGAGTACGCGACGCCGGAGTGCGACGACGTCGTCCAGCTGGTGGTGCACGACAAGGCCGGTGAGCGGGTGCTCGAGGGCCTGCTCGTGGACGCCGAGCGCCGGCTCCGCGAGGAGGGCATCGCCGGCGACATCTACTTGTTCAAGAACAACACGGACTCGGCCGGCAACTCGTACGGCTGCCACGAGAACTACCTGGTGGGCCGGCACGGCGAGTTCGGCCGGCTGGCCGACGTGCTGATCCCGTTCCTGGTCACCAGGCAGATCATGTGCGGGGCCGGCAAGGTGCTGATGACGTCGCGCGGTGCGCTGTACTGCGTCAGCCAGCGCGCGGAGCACATCTGGGAGGGCGTCTCGTCGGCGACCACCAGGTCGCGCCCGATCATCAACACCAGGGACGAGCCGCACGCCGACGCCGAACGGTTCCGCCGGCTGCACGTCATCGTCGGCGACTCGAACATGAGCGAGACCACGGCGCTGCTGAAGATCGGTGCCACCGACCTGGTGCTGCGCATGGTCGAGTCCGGCATGCCGATCCGCGACCTCGCCCTGGAGAACCCGATCCGGGCGATCCGCGAGGTCAGCCACGACATGACCGGGCGCCGGCTGATCCGGCTGGCCAGCGGCCGCGAGGCGAGCGCGCTGGACATCCAGAGCGAGTACTACGAGCGCGCCACCGACTACGTCGACAGGTACGGCGCCAGCCGCACCGACGAGCGCGTGCTCGACCTGTGGGGCCGCACCCTGAAGGCGGTGTCCGGCGGCGACCTCGGCCTGGTGGAGCGGGAGATCGACTGGGTCACCAAGTACAAGCTGATCGAGCGCTACCGGGCGAAGCACGGGCTGGCCCTGATGTCGCCGCGGGTCGCACAGCTCGACCTCGCGTACCACGACGTGAACCGCAACCGCGGCCTCTACTACCTGCTGCAGAGCCGCGGTGCAGTCGACCGCGCGTGCAGCGACCTCGACGTCTTCGAGGCGAAGTCGGTGCCGCCGCAGACCACGAGGGCGCGGCTGCGCGGTGAGTTCATCAAGCGGGCACAGGAACGTCGCCGCGACTTCACCGTCGACTGGGTGCACCTGAAGCTGAACGACCAGGCGCAGCGCACGGTGCTGTGCAAGGACCCGTTCCGCGCCGTCGACGAGCGGGTGGAGAAGCTGATCGCGGGTATGTAGCCAACCTCGCGAGCGGCTCAGGCGTATTCAGGGTATGGGACGCAGATCAGCGGTGCTCGCCGGCGCGGCCGTGGCGGTCACGCTCGCCGTCGCCGGGTGCGGTGGCGGCGGGGAGCCGGACCAGGGCAACACCTCGCCGAGCCGGTCGTCGAGCGCGCACACCCCGGGCCCGACCACGTCCGTCGGACCGACGGGCACCCCCACCGCCACGCACATCGACGAGACGCTCACCGGGATGGCCGTACGCGGCGTCGAGCCCGGCTGCGTGGGCCTGAAGGCCGCCGGCGAGACGTACCAGCTGTCCGGCGACGAGGCGCGCGCGCTGTCCAAGCGCGCCGGCAACGACCAGCAGCTCGGCCGGGTCCGGGTCGCCGGACACTTCGCCCCGAAGGGCGCCGCGAGCACCTGCATGATGGGCCGCATCTTCGTGGTCGTGAAGCTGACCAAGCTCTGACCGCCTGCCTGCCGGCATTGGCCATCGGCTTTTGTTAGTTTCGACCCGAGACGACGGGGAGGACGGGCGATGGTCGCATCACGGAAGAAGACCGAACGGCTCTTCAACCTCGTGCTCTGCCTCCTGGCGACCCGTCAGCCGATCAGCGCGGAGCACATCAGGGAGTCCGTGCAGGGGTACGCGGACAGCGGCCTGGAAGCGTTCAAGCGGATGTTCGAGCGCGACAAGGACGAGCTGCGCGAGCTCGGCATCCCGCTGGAGACGGTGGAGGACTGGGACGGCACGCCCGGCTACCGGATCAGGCGCGACGTGTACGAGCTGCCCGAGCTCACCTTCACCCCGGACGAGGCGGCCGTCCTCGGCCTCGCCGCGCGCACCTGGCAGCACGCCCAGGTGGCCGAGGCGGCGTCCAGCGCGATGCTGAAGCTGCGCGCCGCAGGCATCGACGTGGACTCGTCGCTGCCGGGGATCGAGCCCAGGGTGGGCGCGCGCGAACCGGCGTTCCTGCCGTTCTGGCAGGCCGTGCTCGGCCGGTACCCGGTGCGGTTCGGTTACCGGCGCGGGGGCGAGGAGGCGACGCGGGTGCTCGAGCCGTGGGGCGTCGTGTCGTGGCACGGCCGCTGGTACGTGGCCGGGCACGACCGCGACCGCGACGCCGAGCGGGTCTTCCGGCTCGACCGGGTCGTCGGCGACGTGATGCAGGTGGGCGAGCCTGGCAGCGTCACGGTGCCGCCGGACACCGACGTGCGCCGCACCGTGACGTACTTCGGCGACGTGGCGCCGTGGCGGCGCTGTCGGCTGCGCGTACGTGCGGGTGCCGGTTTCGGGCTGCGCCGGCAGGCGTGCGACGTGAAGCAGGGCGACGGCTGGGACGAGCTCGAGCTGGACTTCACGAGCGCGGAGCAGCTCGCCGACATGGTCGCGGCGCACGGCGCGGACGTCGTCGTCGTGGAGCCAGACGACCTGCGCAAGGCGGTGCTGAGCCGGCTGGAAGCGGTCGCCGCAGGGGAGGCCGGCGGATGACCGTGCTGCCCGGCGGCCTCCGCCGCTGCGCTCCTCGCTCACCCGCGGTGAGCCGGCCTCGCACGGCGGGCATGCGCGCTACGATGCTCGCTTTGGAGGCCGCCTCGTGAGCTCTCGCAGCGCGAACGCCACCAGCAGCAGGCGCCTCGGACGGCTGCTCGCCCTGGTGCCGTACCTGCAGCAGCACCAGGGCGTACCGCTGGCGGAGGCCGCGGCCACGTTCGGGGTCACCGAGGAGCAGCTGATCGACGACCTCGACCTGATCTTCGTCTCCGGGCTGCCCGGCTACACGCCCGCGGACCTGATCGAGGTCGACTACTCCGGCGGCACGGTCACCATCAGCAACGCCGACACCATCACCCGGCCACTGCGCCTGGACCTCAGCGAGGCGGTGGCACTGCTGGTCGCGCTGCGCACGCTCGCCGGGATCCCCGGGCTCGCCGACCGCGACGCGCTCGACCGCACGATCGCGAAGCTCGAGCGGGCCGCGGGTGACGCGGCGTACGCCAGCGACCAGGTGGCCGTGCAGGTCGAGGCGGAGCGCGACGTCGTGCCGGTGGTACGCGGCGCGCTGGAGGGCGGCCGCCGGCTGCACCTGTCGTACTTCGTGCCGGCCCGCGACGAGGTGACCGAGCGCGACGTGGACCCGATCCGGCTGGTCGTCGCCGACGGTCGCTCGTACCTGGAGGCGTGGTGCCGTCGGGTGGAGGACGTCCGGCTGTTCCGGCTCGACCGGGTGGTGGAGATCGCCGAGACCGGCGACCCCGCGGACGTGCCGCCGCAGGCGCACCTGCGGGAGCTGGGGGAGAGCATGTTCCGGCCGTCGACGGCCGACCAGCTCGTCACCCTGGAGCTGACCAGGGCGGGCCGCTGGGTGGCCGACTACTACCCCTGCGAGTCGGTGACCGAGAGAGCGGATGGTGGCATCTCGGTGACTCTCCGTACGCCGGACACCCGCTGGGTCCGCCGGCTGGCGCTGCGGCTCGGCGGCACCGGACGCGTCGTGGACCCGCCGGAACTCGTCGACCAGGTGCGCACGGACGCCCGCGCCGCGCTGGCCGGCTACTGACCGGCACGTTCCCCACCCTTTGCCAGAGGTGCGGTTAGAGTGGACGATGGGCAGATAGCCGCTGGTCGGGAGGACCGCAGATGCCGAATATCGGCGCAACCGAGCTGATCATCATCGCCGTGGTAATCGTCGTGCTGTTCGGCGCCACCAAGCTGCCGACCTTCGCCCGCTCGGTCGGCCGGTCGATGCGGATCTTCAAGTCGGAGGCGAAGGGCCTGCAGGACGACGACGAGGCCGACGACAAGGACCGCACCACCGACGACGCCACCACTGCCGCCAAGGAAGAGCTGACCGAGAAGCCCCGCGCGGCGGCGGCCGAGGACGTCACCGAACGCCGGCAGGCAGGTAGCTGACGGTACGACGAACGTTCACCTGACATCGGCGGGGACGCGCAGGTACCCGCGGAGTAGCATGGTGGAAGCCTGGTACGGCGGACGAGGACCGCGGGGCCGCGACTTCGGAGGGTGCGATGCCGAACATTGGCGCAACCGAGCTGATCATCATCGCCGTGGTAATCGTCGTGCTGTTCGGCGCGACCAAGCTGCCGACCTTCGCCCGCTCCGTGGGCCGGTCGTTGCGGATCTTCAAGTCGGAGGCCAAGGGCCTGCAGGACGACGACGGCGACGGCGACGAGAAGACCGACGCCGACACGCAGCCGGCCGCGCAACAGCCCAGGCAGCTCGCTGAGCCCACCACCAAGCACGACGCGTCGGCGGAGCAGCGCACCGCCGAGCAGCGCTGACGACGCGGCGGTTCGCGTTGGCGTCCCCGATCACCCGCGTCGCCCGGGCGTTGCGTACGCAGCGCCCGAAGGACCCCGAGGGACGCATGACGCTCGGGGAGCACATCAGGGAGCTCCGCAACCGGCTGGTCTGGGCACTGCTGGCGATCGTTGCGGTCACGGTGGTGGCGTGGTTCTTCTACGACCCGCCGCTGCTGCAGATCCTCACCAAGCCGTTCTGCGAGGTGCAGCGGCTCAACGGCGTCGCGCCCGTGGGGCAACCCCGTGAGGTCGGCGGCACTCCCGGCTGTCCGCTGTACTTCAACAGCATCTTCCAGCCGTTCCTGCTGCGGTTGAAGGTCTCGGCGATCATCGCGTTGGTGGTGGCCTCGCCGGTCTGGTTCCACCAGCTCTGGGCGTTCGTCACTCCCGGCCTGCGACGGAGCGAACGCAAGTGGGGCGCGGCGTTCCTCGCCATCGCCGTGCCGTTGTTCGTCGGCGGCGCCGTGCTCGCGTACTTCGTGCTCGACAAGGGCCTCACGCTACTGCTGAAGTTCATCCCCACCGAGTTCGGCGCGCTCATCACCATCGACCACTACTTCAAGTACGCCACCGCGCTGATGTTGGTGTTCGGGGTCGGCTTCGAGCTGCCGCTGCTCATCACCATGCTGAACCTGGCCGGGGTGCTGACCTACGAACGGCTGAAACTGTGGCAGCGCAAGGCGGTCATGCTGATCTTCGTCTTCGCGATGATCGTCACGCCGCAGGACCCGTTCAGCATGATCATGCTGGCCATCCCCATGGTGCTGCTGTTCGAGCTGTCGGTGGTGCTGGCGTACGTCAACGACAAGAGACGCGGCAGGAACCAGGTCGAGGCCGCGTACGACGACCTCGACGACGACGAGACGTCACCGCTGGAGATGGACCGCACGGAGGCCTGACGGCCACCCGGTAGAGTCCGGCCATGCGCGCTGAGCTCACCCTCCTGGTCAACCCGACGTCCGGGCACGGCCGCGGCATGCGGGTCGCACGCGACGCCGCAGACCGGCTACGCGGGGCCGGGGTGTCGGTGCGGGTGGTGCACGGCCACGACGCGGACGAGACCGCTGAGGTGGCCAAGGAGGCCGTCGCGGCGGCACCTGACGCGCTCGTCGCCGTCGGCGGCGACGGGCTGACGCACATCGCCGCGCAGGCGGCCGCGCACACCGACGTACCCGTCGGGCTGGTGCCCGCAGGCACCGGCAACGACCTGGCGCGCGCGCTCGGCATCCCACTGGACACCGCCGCGGCCACCGCCACGCTGCTCGCCGGCACGCCGCGGACCATCGACCTCGGCCGGGTCGGCGACGAGCTGTTCGTCGGCGTGATGTACGCCGGCTTCGACTCGGCGGTCAACGAGCGGGTGAACCGGATGAGCTGGCCGTCCGGCCGGCTGCGCTACGACCTGGCCATCCTGCTCGAGCTGCGGGTGTTCGAGCCGCGGCGGTTCCTCGTCGAGATGGACGGCGAGGAGCGGCAGGTCGACGCGATGTTCGTATCGATCGGCAACACCGCGTCGTACGGCGGCGGCCTGCAGATCTGTCCCGCCGCCGAACCCGACGACGGGCTGTTCGACGTGACGGTCATCGGCCCCGTGCCCCGCCGCAGGGTGCCGTTGCTCATGCCGCGGCTCTACCAGGGCACCCACACCACGCACCCGGCCGTGCGCACCTACCGGGCCAAGTCGGTGGCGCTGGCCGCCACCGGGGTGACCGCCTACGCCGACGGCGAGCGGGTCGGTCCGCTGCCGCAACGCGCGGAGATCGTGCCCGCCGCGCTGCAGGTGATCACCCCGCCCGGGGACCGACCCGCCTAACCGGCGAGCAGTCGTTCTCCTCGTCGGCGGCCGACCAGCTCCGCCACCTTCCCTCGGTGATTGTGTCACCGCGCCGGTACGGAAAGATCGAAGCTAGGGTGGGGCGGGTGAGCTCCCCGGCAGAGCGGTATTCGGCTGCCCGGCACCGGGCGGCCGAGGCGAAGACCGAGCTCGGCGCCTTCCGCCGCCGCTACGACTTCGATCTCGACCCGTTCCAGCTGCAGGCCTGCGCCGCGCTGGAGGCGGGCCGCAGCGTGTTGGTCGCCGCGCCCACCGGTGCCGGCAAGACAGTGGTCGGCGAGTTCGCCGTACACCTCGCGCTCGCGACCGGCGGCAAGTGCTTCTACACGACGCCGATCAAGGCGCTGTCGAACCAGAAGTACACCGACCTCGTGCGCCGGCACGGCGCGGACGCGATCGGTCTGCTCACCGGCGACAACAGCATCAACGGCGAGGCCCCGGTCGTGGTGATGACGACCGAGGTGCTGCGCAACATGCTGTACGCCGGTTCGTCCACCCTGCGCGGTCTCGGGCACGTCGTGATGGACGAGGTGCACTACCTCTCCGACCGCTTCCGCGGCGCCGTCTGGGAAGAGTGCATCATCCACCTGCCCGAGTCGGTGCAACTCACAGCGCTGTCCGCCACCGTGAGCAACGCCGAGGAGTTCGGCGACTGGCTGCAGGAGGTACGCGGCGAAACCGACGTGGTCGTCGAGGAGCAGCGGCCGGTGCCGCTGTGGCAGCACGTGCTCGTCGGCAACCGGCTGCACGACCTGTTCGTCGACGCCGCACAGCGCAAGGTGAACCCCGACCTGGTGAAGCTGGCCAGGGAGGAACGCGGCCGCGGCTGGGAGCGCGGCGGCAACCGCCGCGGGCGCGGTGGCCACGGTCGGGGCGGACCGCCCCGCGGCCCGCGCAGGTTCCGGCCGCCGAGCCGGATGCATGTCGTCGAACGACTCGACCGCGACGGGCTGCTGCCCGCGATCTACTTCATCTTCAGCCGCGCCGGCTGCGACGCCGCAGTCGTGTCGTGTCTCTACGGCGGGCTGCGGCTGAACACCCAGGAGGAGGCGGCCGAGGTACGCGCGCTCGCGGAGGAGCGGTGCGCGGACATCCCCGAGGAAGACCTCACGGTGCTCGGCTTCGGCGAGTGGCTGGAGGGACTGACCAGGGGAGTGGCTGCCCACCACGCGGGCATGCTGCCGACCTTCAAGGAGGTCACGGAGGAGCTGTTCGCCCGCGGCCTGATCAAGGCGGTGTTCGCGACCGAGACGCTCGCGCTCGGCGTGAACATGCCGGCGAGGTCCGTAGTCCTCGAGCAGCTGACCAAGTGGAACGGCGAGACGCACGCGGACATCACGCCCGGCGAGTACACCCAGCTGACCGGCCGCGCCGGCCGCCGCGGCATCGACGTCGAGGGGCACGGCGTCGTGCTCTACGCGCCGCAGGTCGACCCGGAGGCCCTCGGCGGCCTGGCGAGCACCCGTACGTACCCGCTGCGGTCGAGCTTCCGCCCGTCGTACAACATGGCGGTGAACCTGGTCGGGCAGGTCGGTCGCGACCGCACCCGCGGCATGCTCGAGGAGAGCTTCGCGCAGTTCCAGGCCGACCGCGCCGTCGTCGGGCTGGCGAAGAAGGTCGCCAAGAACGAGGAAGCGCTGCGCGGCTACCACGACGCGATGCGGTGCGAGCTCGGCGACTTCACCGAGTACGCGCAGCTGCGGCGGAGCCTCTCGGACGTGGAGGCGCGGCAGGCGAAGCACAACGCGGCGCGCAAGCGCGCCGAGGCGGCGAAGTCGGTGGAGAAGCTCCGGCGTGGCGACGTCATCGTCGTACCGAGCGGCCGGCGGGCCGGGCTAGCGGTCGTCCTCGACGCGGGCACGTCGGCCGGCCCGGACGACCCGAAACCCCTGGTGCTGACCGAGCAGCGGCAGGTGAAGCGGCTCGCGCTCGCCGACTTCCCCGTCCCGGTGGAGCCGCTCGGCCAGGTCCGTATACCGAAGAACTTCAACGGCCGGTCGCCACAGGAGCGCCGCGACCTGGTGGCGACGCTGCGGGCCAAGGGCTTCGACGGCAACCAGGCGCGCAGGGACGCCAGCAGGCAGTCCGGCGCCGACGACGAGGCACCGGAGATCGAGCGGCTGCGCCGCGAGCTGCGGCACCACCCGTGCCACGAGTGCCCGGACCGCGAGCACCACGCCCGCTGGGCCGAGCGCTACTTCCGGCTGCGCAAGGAGACCGAGGGCGTGCGCCGCCGGGTCGAGGGCCGCACCAACCTGATCGCCCGCACGTTCGACCGCATCTGCACGGTGCTCGACCAGCTCGGCTACCTCGACGGCGACCAGGTGACCGACGACGGCCAGCGGCTGGCGAAGCTCTACACGGAGATGGACCTGCTCACCGCCGAGTGCCTGCGGCACGGCCAGTGGGACTCGCTGCGGCCGGCCGAGCTCGCCAGCTGCGTGTCCACGCTGGTGTTCGAGTCCAGGCAGTCCGACGACGCGAGCCGCCCACGGCTGCCCGGCGGACAGGTCAAGGACGTGCTCGCCGCCATGGTGAAGCTGTGGGGTGAGCTGGAGGAGCTGGAGGGCGAGAACGGCGTCTCGTTCCAGCGCGAGCCGAACCTGGGCTTCTGCTGGGCCACCTACCGGTGGGCGAACGGGGCGCGGCTGGACACCGTCCTCGACGAGGGCGACATGGCACCGGGTGACTTCGTGCGCTGGACCAAGCAGGTGATCGACCTGCTCGGCCAGATCGCCGACGTGACCCGCGACGAGCACCCCGACCTGCACCGCACCGCCAAGGCGGCCATCGACGCCGTACGGCGCGGCGTCGTCGCGTACTCGTCCGTGGGCTAGCCGGCCAGCGAGTCGTCGTCGCGGACCTGACGGCGGTTGCCAGGCAGCACCTGCGGCAGTGTGTCGGTGGCGTTGGCGCCGGGCGGATACTCGAACGGCGGCGCCTCGACCGGAGCGTGCGCCGTCGGCGGCATGGCCGGTGCCCGTTGCGGGGCCGCGGCGGCGCGGCGCTCGCGGCCGACCAGGCGCGAGGTGAGCACGAACGCGGCACCGGCGACGAGCACGCCGACCGCCGCGACCCCGAACCCGGCGACGGTGTGCGGCACGGCCGGATCGATGGCGAACAGGCCGCCGACACCGACGACGAGCATGCCGCCGTACGCCGCGCCGAGCGCCCGCCACCGGGCACGGACCCCGAGCACCACGTGGCGGACGAGGATCGGCGCCAGCAGCAGCGCTGCACCGCCGACCGGCTCACGCCAGTCGACGATGGTGTCAAGCAGTAGTAGAACGACAGCGATGATCACGATGAGTAGTGCCGGGCCGCCGACTTCGGCCAGCACCCACCACGACGCGCGCGGCGGCCCAGCGTCCGGCTCGCGCGACCCGGCGGCGGCCGGTGGCCCGGGCGGCGGCTGCGGTCGAGCCGCCACCTGCGGCCGTTGCGGTGCCGGTCCCGGCGCGCTGACCTGCTGCTCGTCGCCCGCCGAGCGGCGGGAGGCAGCACCCGACCGGCCATCGGCACGTGGCCGCCGGCTGCGTTTCGGTGCTTGGTGCCGTCCGCCCATGGGGTCCATCTTGACGGGTACGGCGGGAGCATGGGCGGAGAGGGTAGAACTGGGAGACACAAGGTCGCAGTCAGCTGGCATACTCCGGCGGTATTCATCGCTGCGGGGAGCGCGGAGGTGGCAGGTGCACGTGGGGAGCGCGAAGCGGCACGCGCCGTGCGGGCGGCGGGCCGTCGCACACCCGGCAACGACCCCCGCGGATGCGCTGGCTTGAGGCGTGGGCACTCGACTGGAGCCGATGGACGCGGCTAGCGCGGAACCCGCCGGCGAGATCCCGCGGGCGCTGGCCGACGGCGTCCGCGCGTACCTCGACCACCTAAGCGTCGAGCGCGGGCTCGCGCGGAACACCCTGCAGTCGTACCGGCGCGACCTCAACAGGTACCTGGAGGTGCTCGCGGCCAGGGGAGTGCGCGACCTCCGTTCCGTCGACCGGGAGGACGTCGCCGCGTTCCTCATGGCGCTGCGCGAGGGCGACGACGTGCACCCGGCGCTCGGCGCCAGCTCCGCCGCGCGTGCCGTGGTGGCCGTACGGGGGCTGCACAAGTTCGCGATCGCCGACGGCCTCGCCGACATCGACCCCGCCCGCGAGGTACGCCCGCCGACGCTGCCGAAGCGGTTGCCGAAGGCGATCTCCGTGGCCGACGTGGAGAAGCTGCTCGCCGCCGCCGGCGGGCTCGGCGCCGACACCTCGCAGGCCGACGACCCGCTGCGGCTGCGCGACCGCGCGCTGCTCGAGCTGCTGTACGGCACCGGCGCCCGGATCTCCGAGGCCGTCGGGTTGGACGTCGATGACATCGACGTGGCCGGCGGCTCGGTACTGCTGCGCGGCAAGGGCGGCAAGGAACGGATGGTGCCGATCGGCACCTACGCGGCCGCCGCCATCGAGGCGTACCTGGTGCGCGCACGCCAGGTGCTCGCGGTGCGGGGGCGCGGCACGGGCGCACTGTTCCTCAACGCCCGCGGCGGCCGGCTGAGCCGGCAGAGCGCGTGGACGGTGCTGCAGCGTGCGGCCGAGCGCGCGGCGCTCAGCGGTATCTCGCCGCACACGCTGCGCCACTCGTTCGCGACCCACCTGCTCGACGGCGGCGCGGACATCCGCGTCGTACAGGAGCTGCTCGGACACGCGTCGGTGGCGACGACGCAGGTGTACACCCTGGTCACCGTCGACAAGCTGCGCGAGGTGTACGCACTCGCGCATCCCCGCGCGACCGACTGAGCGCGTCCGGTCTGGCGGTGGCAATTTGTCGACAGGGAAACTTCGCGACACGCCGCGCAACCTTCCCGCTCGAGGCGTGCCGGCTCTCTAGCCTGCTTGCAGGTTGAACACCTAGGCCCCGTCGACGACGACGGTGGGGCCACGCAGGGATCGCCCCCGAAGCACGCGCATCTGGAGGGTGAAGCATCTTGACCGATTCGAGCCGCGCACTCCCTAGCTCGCCGAGCAACGTCGCCGACGACATCCGTCGTGCCGGCCTGCCCGATCCGAGCCAGGTACTGCCGCCAAGCCCGCACCGGCCAGCCGACCCGGTGCTCGACGCACCGGCGATCAAGGCGCCTACGCTTCCGGTCGAGCCGGAGGACGAGGCGTTGATGACGCCCGCCGAGGACGACAAGCCGCACAAGTCCACCCGGACGGGCCCGACCGGCCGGCCGATGCCGAAGTTCCCAGACCCGCCGCCGCTGACCCAGCACGGGCCGGCGCGAATCGTCTCGCTGTGCAACCAGAAGGGCGGCGTCGGGAAGACGACGACGGCGATCAGCCTCGGCGCGACGATCGCCGAGTACGGGCGCAAGGTGCTGCTGGTCGACTTCGACCCGCAGGGCGCGCTGTCCGTCGGCCTCGGCGCGAACCCGATGGAGCTGACCAGCACCGTCTACAACCTGGTGATGGAGCGGCACGTCGCGATCGGCGACATCGTGCGGCCGACGAACATCGCCGGGCTCGACCTGCTGCCGAGCAACATCGACCTGTCCGCGGCCGAGGTGCAGCTGGTCGGCGAGGTCGCGCGGGAGCAGGCGCTGTCCCGCGTACTGGCCGACGCGGTGCCGCACTACGACGTGATCCTGATCGACTGCCAGCCGTCCCTCGGCCTGCTGACGATCAACGCGCTCACCGCCAGCCACAGCGTGATCGTGCCGCTGGAGTGCGAGTTCTTCGCGCTGCGCGGTGTGGCCCTGCTGATGGAGACCATCCAGCGGGTGCAGGAGCGGCTCAACCCCGACCTGGCCATCGAGGGCGTGCTCGGCACCATGTACGACTCGCGCACGCTGCACACCAGGGAGGTGCTCACCCGGTTGGTAGAGGCGTTCGGCGACACCGTCTTCCACACGGTGGTCAACCGCACCGTCCGGTTCCCTGACGCCAGCGTCGCGGGCGAGCCGATCAGCGTCAACGCGCCCAACTCGAACGGCGCGAAGTCGTACCGCAACCTGGCGAAGGAGGTGCTGGCCCGGTGGCACGCCGAGTGAGCCTGCCAGGCGCAGACGAGTTCTTCGGCTGCAACGGCGTCGGCCAGGCCGAGGCCGCAGGCGCCGAGGGCACCGCCCCGGTGCGGCTGGTGCCCGGCACCGAGCGCGCGCCCGACCTGCAGCCGGCCCAGCCGGCGACCAACCGGCGCGGGAGCGGCCGGGAGAAGCACGACGAGAAGATCACCGTCTACGTGTCGTCGGACGAGCTGTTCGACCTCGAGCACGCCCGGCTCGTGCTGCGACGGCACCACGGGCTCACCGCGGACCGCGGCCGCATCGTCCGCGAGGCGGTGGCCGCGCTGCTCGAGGATCTCGAGGAGCACGGCGGCAACAGCGTGCTCGTCCAACGTCTCCGCGACGGCCTCTAGGGCCGTGCCTCCCGGCGGGCGGGCCCCTGGCGGTAGCCACGCCACGGGGCCCGTCGGCGGTGCCCGTACCCTTGCTAGCTGGACGACCGTCCGGCGCCGGGGGAGCTGCCACCGGCGCGGCAGAGCAGAGATCGAGGTCAAGTGTCAGCCGTGACTGACGAGCCAGCCACCTCGGGCGAGATCCCAGGCGACGCCGAGGTGGTGCCTGGCACGCCGTCCGACGACCCCGTCGTGCCGATGGCCAGGCCGCAGTTCGAGGTGCACCTGGACGTCTTCGACGGCCCGTTCGACCTGCTGCTCGGCCTGATCGCGAAGCACAAGCTGGACGTCACCGAGGTGGCGCTGGCCAAGGTCACCGACGACTTCCTCGCGTACATCAACGCGTACGGCTCCGAGTGGGACCTGGAGCAGACCACGCACTTCCTGGTCGTCGCGGCGACGCTGCTCGACCTGAAGGCCGCCAGGCTGCTGCCGCAGGCCGACATCGATGACGAGGACGACCTCGCCCTGCTCGAGGCACGCGACCTGCTGTTCGCCCGGCTGATGCAGTACAAGGCGTACAAGCAGGTGGCCGCGGAGTTCGCCGGCCGGATGGCGGAGGCGAACCGTATCTACCCGCGCAGCGTCACGCTGGAGCCACGGTACGCGGACGTGCTGCCCGAGGTGGTGCTCGCGGTCGGGGCGGAGGACCTCGCCAGGATGGCGGCGGTCGCGCTGGTCCCGAAGGAGCCGGAACGCGTCGGGGTGGAGCACATCCACCACCCGGCGGTGAGCGTCCGCGAGCAGGCGGTGCTGCTGGTCGAGCGGTTGCGCAAGTGCCGGCAGTCGAACTTCCGTACCTTGACCGCCGACTGCGCCAACTCGATCGAGGTGATCGCCAGGTTCCTGGCGCTGCTCGAGCTTTTCCGGGAGTCCGTGGTGTCGTTCGAGCAGGTCACCCCGCTCGGCGAGCTGAACGTCCGCTGGACCGGCAGCGACGACCAGGACGTCCAGGTCAGCGACGAGTACGACCGGCTCGGCCCCACAGCCCCGGCCGGCGGCACCGCTCCGGACGCGGAGGCCGGCGGGCCAGACCCCAGTGACCAACCCAGCGGTGGAGGACAGCAGTGACCGGCATGACACCGGACCACGACCCGGTGACCGAGGCGCCCGCCGACCCGGCCAACCACCCCGACGACCCCACAGCCGACGAGGCCCAGCCCGGCGAGCAGGCCGACCTGACCGCCGCCGACCAACCGGCCGCCGACCCGGACCCCGCCGAGCAGGCCACCGGGGACCCCGCCGCCGAGCAGGCGGAGCCGACCGCTGCCGAACCGGCAGTGGCCGACCAGGAGCCCGGCGAGCAGGCCGACCTGACCGCCGCCGACCAACCGGCCGCCGACGAGGCGCAGCCGACCGACGGAGCCGCGGCCGAGGCGGAGTCCGGCGATGTCGCGGTGCAAGCGGCGGCCGAGGAGCCCGACCTCGCCGAGACCGCCGGGCACGGGCCCACCGACCTGGCCGGGGGCGACTCCGACGACGCGCAAGCCGCCGCCGACACCGAGCCGGCCGTCGAGGCGGGCGAGCACGCCGACATTCCCGCCGGTGGGGAGCCGCACGTCAACGGGAACGCGCCCGTCGATGCCGGTGAGGAGCATGCGGACGGTGGGCCGTCCGGGGTGCCCGATCTGGCCAGCGCCCTGGAGGCGGTGCTGATGGTCGTCGACGAGCCGATTCCTGCGGTGCAGCTGGCGCAGGTGCTCGAGACCCCGCGGGTCGAGGTCGAGGAGACGCTACACCGGCTCGCCGCGGAGTACACCGAGGCCGGGCGCGGCTTCGACCTGCGCGCCGTCGCGGGCGGGTGGCGCTTCTACAGCCGGCCGGAGTGCGCCCCCGTGGTCGAGCGGTTCATCCTCGACGGGCAGCAGGCCCGGCTGACCCAGGCCGCGCTCGAGACGCTCGCCGTCATCGCGTACCGCCAGCCGGTGAGCCGCGCGCGGGTCTCCGCGATCCGCGGCGTGAACTGCGACGGCGTCGTGCGCACCCTCGTCAACCGCGGGCTGATCGCGGAGGCCGGCACCGAGCAGGAGAGCAACGCCCTCCTCTACCGCACGACCACGTACTTCCTGGAGCGGCTCGGCCTGCAGAACCTGGACGACCTGCCGGACATCGCTCCGTACCTCCCCGAGGTGGACGAGCTCGACGACGCCGAGGAAGTCGCGGGTTGACCGACGACACCGGCGCTGCGGTCCGGCTGCAGCGCGTGCTGGCCCAGGCCGGCTTCGGCAGCCGCCGGGCCTGCGAGGACCTGATCGCCGACGGCCGCGTCACCGTCGACGGCGTCGTCGCGGTGCTCGGCGCGAAGGTCGACCCCGGCGCGGTCATCGTGCGGGTGGACGGCCTGCGCATCCCGTCCGCGCCCGACCAGGTCTACCTCGCGCTGAACAAGCCGCCAGGGGTGGTCAGCACGATGGACGACCCGGAGGGCCGCCGCTGCCTGGCCGGCTTCGTCCACGAGGTGCCCGCGCGGCTGTTCCACGTCGGCCGGCTGGACACCCCGACGGAAGGCCTGCTGCTGCTCACCAACGACGGCGACCTCGCGCACCGGTTGGCGCACCCGTCGCACGGGGTGCAGAAGACGTACGTCGCCGAGGTGCGCGGCAACGTGCCCAACCGGCTGGGGGAGCGGCTGCGCGAAGGCGTCGAGCTGGAGGACGGCATGGCGCGCGTGGACGAGTTCACGGTGGTCGAGCGCAACCCCGGGCGTACGCTCGTCGAACTGGTACTGCACGAAGGACGCAACCGGATCGTCCGGCGGCTGCTCGCGGAGGTCGGCCATCCGGTGCAGCGGCTGGTGCGGACGAAGTTCGGCCCGGTCGAGCTCGGCAACCTGCCGCCGGGACGCACCCGCGACCTCACGACCGCGGAAGTGGGTTCCCTCTACCAGGAGGTTGGCCTGTGACCAGCACACCAGGGGACGGCCAGGCCGCGATGCCGTCGCGGCTGCTGGTCGTCGGCACCGGCCTGATGGGCACCTCCGCCGCGCTCGCCGCACGCGCCGCGGGCGCCGAGGTGTTCCTGCACGACACCGACGAGGAGAACCTCGCGTGGGCAAGCCGGCTCGGCGCCGGCGAGGTCTACGCCGACGGCGTCACCGTCGACCTGGTGCTGCTCGCCGTACCGCCGCACCTGGTCGGCGCCGAGCTGGCGCGCTGGCAGGAACGCAAGGTCGGCATCGCGTACACGGACGTCGCGAGCGTGAAGGCCCGGCCGCGCGCCGACGCCGCCCGGCTCGGGTGCGACCTGTCCAGCTACGCCGGTGGGCACCCGCTCGCCGGTCGGGAGCTGTCCGGCCCGCGCGCCGCCGCCGGTGACCTGTTCCTCGGCCGGCCGTGGGCGATCTGCCCGGGCACGGCGAGCCCGGCGGTGCTCGCCACCGTGCGCGCCTTCGCCACGGCCGTCGGGGCGACGCCGCTGCTGATGAGCGAGGACGAGCACGACGCCGCCGTCGCGATCGTGTCGCATGCCCCGCACCTGCTCGCGTCCGTGATGGCCGCGCAGCTCGCCGACGCGGACACCCGGCTGGCCGGGCAGGGCGTCCGCGACGTGACCAGGGTGGCCGACGGCGACCCGCAGCTGTGGACGTCCATCCTCACCGGCAACGCGGCCGCCGTCGCGGACGTGCTCGACGGCGCCGCACACGACGCCAGGCAGGTGGCGGCGGCACTGCGCGCCGTGGCCGCCGGCGACGAGGCCGCGACCACCGAGGTGCACGCGCTGCTCACCCGCGGCGTGGCCGGCCGGCTCGCGCTGCCAGGCAAGCACGGCGGCCCGACCCGCATCTACGCGGTCGTCACCGTCGTGCTGCCGGACGAGCCCGGTCAGCTGGCGCAGCTGTTCCACGACGCCGACGCGGCCGGCGTGAACGTGGAGGACATCTCGCTGGAGCACGCTCCCGGCGCACTGGTCGGCGTGGTCGAGCTGAGCGTCCGTCCGGAGAGCAGGGACGCCCTCGTGGCGGGCCTACGTGCGACCGGTTGGGACGTCTCCGGATAGGCTGCCTGCAGAACGTGGCGACCCGCCGTGGCGCGTACGGACGTTCGGTACATCCCGGGCAAATCGCCCATCCAGCGAAGAGGAGCAGGAGTTGTCCGCGGAACAGGGCAGCGCAGTCGTCGCGGTCGACGGCCCGTCCGGCAGTGGTAAGTCCAGCGTCGCGCGTGCTGTGGCGGCGAAGCTTGGCCTGCGGTATCTCGACACCGGCGCCATGTACCGGGCCGTCACCTGGTGGATGCTCGAGCACGACGTGCCCGTCGACGACGCCGGCGCGGTGACCGCGGCCATCGGCCGCCCGGTGCTCGAGGTGACGGCGGACCCGGCGGAGCCGAGGTTCACCGTGGACGGCGTCGACGTCGACGAGGCGATCCGTACCCGCGAGGTCACCAACGCGGTGAGCGCGGTGTCCGCCGTGCCGGCCACCCGCGAGCGGCTGGTCGCCGAGCAGCGCGCGATCATCGGGGCCGGCGGCATCGTGGTGGAGGGCCGCGACATCGGCACCGTCGTCGCACCCGACGCGACGGTCAAGGTCTACCTGGTGGCCGACGAGGAGGTGCGGGCCGCGCGCCGGGTCGGCGACAGCAACGCCAGGCTCGGCACCGACGTGACGGTGACCCGCACCGAGCAGGCGCGCAGGGACGCGGCCGACGCCGCCAGGAAGTCGTCGCCGCTGGCGAAGGCCGACGACGCCGTCGAGGTCGACTCGACCGAGCTGGGCTTCGCCGAGGTCGTCGACCGGGTGCTCGACCTCGTACGCGAGGCGACCGAGCGGCATGGCTAGCAGCGCAGGCGCCGCCGCTCCGACGCCGCCGAAGCAGACCGCGCACCCGCTGGCGTTGCGTCCAGGCCGGTTGTTCGCCGGCGCACTGTCCGCCGGCCTGTTCAAGCTGCGTGTGCACGGCAAGGAGAACGTCCCCCGTACCGGCCCGGTGCTGCTCGCGATCAACCACCGCGCGTTCCTCGACGGCCCGGTCGTGTACGGCGTCTGCCCGCGACCGGCACGGTTCCTGGTGAAGGCGGAGATGTTCCGCGGCCCGTTCGGCACGCTGCTGCGGCAGGTCGGCCAGATCCCCATCCGCCGCGGCACCCCGGACCGCGGCGCGCTCGCCATGTGCCTGCGCTGGCTGCAGAAGGGCGAGGTGCTCGGCGTCTTCCCCGAGGGCACCAGGGGAGCCGGCGACTTCGGCGAGGTACGGCACGGGCTCACCTGGCTCGCCCTGCGCGGGCGCGCGCCCGTCGTGCCGGTGGCGTGCTTCGGCATCGTCGAGTCGAGCGCCGGCCGGAAGCTGCCGAAGCTGCGTGCGAACGTGGACGTCGTGTTCGGCGAGCCGTTCGACGTGGGCGCGTTCGGCGACCGCGCGTCGCGCCGGGTGCTCGCCGAGGCCGGTGAGCGGGTGAGGGAGCTGCTCGTCGCGCACCACAGGGACGCCGCACGTACCGCAGGGTGGGCATCATGACCGAGTCGGCGACCCAGGCACCACCGTGGACACCGGTCGTGGCCGTCGTCGGCCGGCCGAACGTCGGCAAGTCCACGTTGGTCAACCGCCTCCTCGGCCGGCGGGAGGCGGTCGTCGAGGACGTCCCTGGGGTCACCAGGGACCGCGTCGCGTACGACGCGGAGTGGCGCGGCCGCCGGTTCGTGCTCGTCGACACCGGCGGCTGGCAGCCGGAGGGCCGCGGGCTGGCCGCACAGATCACCGAACAGGCGCAGCTGGCCGTCGAGACGGCCGACGCGGTGCTGTTCGTCGTGGACACCACCGTCGGCGCGACCGACGAGGACGAGGCCGTCGCGCGGCTGCTGCAGCGCTCGAAGAAGCCGGTCGTGCTGGCCGCGAACAAGGTCGACGACCACCGGCTGGAGGCGGACGCCGCGGCGCTGTGGAACGTCGGCCTCGGCGAGCCGGTCCCGGTCAGCGCGCTGCACGGCCGCGGCAGCGGCGACCTGCTCGACCTGCTCTTCGACGCGCTGCCCGCGCCGCCGCCCGAGGAGGCGGAGGAGGAGGGCGGTCCGCGGCGGGTCGCCCTCGTGGGTAAGCCGAACGCCGGCAAGTCGAGCCTGCTCAACCAGCTCGCTGGCACCACCCGGGTGCTCGTCGACGCCGTTGCGGGCACCACGCGGGACCCCGTCGACGAGCTGATCGAGCTCGACGGCCGCACCTGGCAGTTCGTCGACACGGCGGGCATCAGGCGGAGGGTGAAGGAGTCGTCCGGCAGCGAGTACTACTCGTACCTGCGCACCGAGCGGGCCATCGAGGCGGCCGAGGTCGCCGTCGTACTCCTCGACGCCGGCGAGCCGCTGAGCGAGCAGGACCTGCGCATCGTCAGCATGGTCGCGGACGCCGGGCGCGCGCTCGTACTGCTGTTCAACAAGTGGGACCTGCTCGACGAGGAGCGCAGGGAGCGGCTGGACAAGGAGATCGACCGGCAGCTCGTACGGGTTCCTTGGGCGCCCAGGGTGAACGTCTCCGCGCTCACCGGCTGGCACGTGAACCGGCTCACCAGGGCCATCGACACCGCGCTCGAGGGCTGGCAGACCCGCGTCGGCACCGGACGGCTGAACGGCTGGCTGAACGAGGTCATCGCCGCGACCCCGCCGCCCATCCGCGGCGGCCGCCAGACGAAGGTGCTGTTCGCCACCCAGGCCGCCACCGCGCCGCCGCAGATCGTGCTGTTCACCACCGGCACCCTCGAACCCGGCTACCTGAGGTTCCTGGAACGCCGGCTGCGCGAGGAGTTCGGCTTCGTCGGTTCACCGGTGCAGATCTCCGTCCGCGTACGCGAGCGCCGCACGAAACGCTGACCACCGACGGGCGGTAACCGGTGCGCGCCGGCGCACCTCGCTACGGTAAGCTGCGGACGTTCCATCACGGGCTGTGGCGCAGTTTGGTAGCGCACCACACTGGGGGTGTGGGGGTCGTGGGTTCAAATCCCGCCAGCCCGACCAAACATTACTGGATCACGATCGGCGAGCCGCGCACGTGCTGCTGCAACTGTTCTGCCGGGCTTCGGCAGGCGTTTGTTGGTGTGGCCACATCCGCTTCCTAGCGTGAGTGACGACCCCGGGGGGTCACCACCACAGCAGGGAGTCGACATGACGGACACGGACAACGCAACTGGCGAGACGCGTTGCGTCGCCGGGCGTCGCCAGTTCCTCCGTGGCAGCCTGATGACCGCCGCCTCGTTGGTGGCGCTGGGGCCGTTGGAGGCACTCGGTGCCCGTACGGCCGGCGCCGCACCGATGACCAAGCGCCCGAACAGCGCCGGCTACGGGCCGCTGCGTCCGGTGAAGGACCAGACGACCGGGCTGGAGCTGCTCATGCTCCCGCAGGGGTTCGAGTACATCTCGTACGGCTGGACCGGTGACGAGATGTCCGACGGCAAGCCGACGCCGAGCGCCCACGACGGGATGGCGGCGTTCCACCGGCGCGACGGCAAGGTCGCCCTCGTCCGTAACCACGAGCGCGGCACGTTCGACGGCGCCTTCACCGAGCCGGCGTACAACCCGATGGCCGGCGGCGGCACCACGAACGTGGTCTTCGACCCGAGGGCAGGGAAGTTCGTCGAGTCCTGGGCGAGCCTCTCCGGCACGATTCGTAACTGCGCCGGCGGGCCCACACCGTCAGGAAGCTGGCTCACCTGCGAGGAGACAACCGTCGTCGGGGACGACGGCACCCGGCACGGGTACGTCTTCGAGGTGCCGTATGACAAGCCGGGTGACCCGCGTCCGATCAAGGGCATGGGCAGGTACAGCCACGAGGCCGTGGCGGTCGACCCCGGCACCGGCATCGTCTACCTGACCGAGGACGACACTCCGGCCGGCCTTTACCGCTACCTGCCCAAGTCGCGCAACGACCTGAGCGCGGGCGGGACGCTGCAGATGCTGGTCATCGAGACCGAGGACGGATCGTCCTACTCGACGTACGAAGACCCGACGGGTACTGAGTACTCCACGTCGTGGGTCACGATCCCCAACCCGGACTACGCTCCCGGCGAGCAACGGCCGGCCGAGCAGGGACAGTCGCTCGGGGCGGCCGTGTTCCGGCGGCTTGAGGGCGCGTGGTGGGGCAACGACCGCGTGTACGTGGTGTCCACAAGCGGCGGCCCGACCGGTCAGGGCCAGGTCTTCGACTACGACCCGGCGACCGAGCGGATGCGCGTGCTGTTCGCGTCTCCGGACGCGGCCGTGCTGAACAACCCCGACAACATCTGTGTCAGCCCGCGCGGCGGCATCGTGCTGTGCGAGGACGGCAACGAAGGCGAGTACCTGCACGGACTGACCACCGACGGCGAGATCTTCCCGTTCGCCCTCAATCAGGTGGTGATCCCCGACGGCGGCGTGCCAGGCAAGTCCGTGCAGCCCGGCGACTACAGCGGCTCGGAGTGGTGTGGCTCGACGTTCGAGCCACGTAACGGGAACTGGCTGTTCGCCAACGCGCAGAGCCCCGGCATCACGTTCGCGATCACCGGTCCGTGGCAACGCGGGCCACTCTGATACTCACCGCGTAGGGTCCGGCCACAGCTTCGCCGCGAGGACGAGGCCGAGCGCGCTGCCGTAACCGCAGCACCCATTGCTCAATCGCTTCGCGCGTCAGAGCCGCCCCAACGAGTCTGCCGCGATCGAGCCCGTGCACCGTCGAAGACAGCTGGCTCGACAAGGGCGCGAGACCCGCGACCGCGTCGTCGGTCACTTGCCGCAACGGCTCCACTGCAACGCTCACGACCACAACCTACGCGGCCTGCCGTTGGGCTGGGGTCAGTGGAGCAGTGGCGCGGCGGTGTTGGCGACGCGGTCGCCGGCGAGTTTTGCCACGCGTTCCAGCTCGGTGGCTACTGCGGCTACGGCGGGGGAGGAGCGGGCACCGCTGCGGGTGCAGGTGAGGAGCTTGCGGCGCGGGCCGGGGTCGCCGCACAGCGGGACCCGCACCAGGGGCAGGTGCGGGGCGAGGTACGCCAGGCGGGGCACCAGCGCTATGCCGAGGCCGTACGCCACGAGGTGTGCGATCGCATGCCATTCCAGTGCGTGGTGCGCGATCGTCGGGGTGAAGCCGGCGGCCGTGCATGCGGAGACGATCTGTCCGTGGCAGGCGCTCGCCGGCAGCGACATGATCCACGGCTCGTCGGCCGCTTCGGTCAGCGCGATGCCGTCGCGCCCGGCGAGGCGGTGCTCGGCGTTCACGACCAGGTCGAACGGGTCGTCGAGCAGCGGCTGCTGGTCGAAGCGGGTGTCGCCCATGGACGGGTTCGACGTCGTCACCTCGATGATCGCGAGGTCGAGGGTGCCCTCGAAGAGCTGGTCGAAGCCGACGTCGGGCTCCACCTCGCGGACCTCCACCGTCAACCGCGGGTGCGTGGCCTGCGCGGCGGCCACCGCGGGCGCGAGCAGCATGGAGACCGCGGTGGGGAACGCGCCGACCCGCAGCTGGCCGGCCGGCTCGTCACCGGCGGAGCGCAGGTCGATCTCCGCCTGCTCCCACTGCGCCTCGATCGCGTCCGCGTGGGCGAGCAGGCTCCGCGCGGCCGCGGTCAGCTGCACCCGCCGGCCCTGCGGCTCGAGCAGCGTGACGCCGAGCTCGCGGCCGAGCTGCCGGAGCTGTTGGGACGCCGCGGACGGCGTGAAGTGCAGTGCCTTGGCGGCGCCGGTGACCGTGCCGTAGTGCGCGACGGCCCGCAACACGCGGAGGCGACGCAGATCGATCATTAAGCTCACGCTTCACAAGAACGTTCGGAAAGCCAACCTAGACGTGAACGATAGCAGAGCCGAGGCTGTACGTGACAGATCCAACCGAGAGGAACAGCACTCATGTCCGGCCTCGCCATTGTCTTGCTCGTCCTGCTCGCCCAGGTGGTCCTCGGCGTCATCGCCGCGGTCGTCGGCGCGAGGTGGTTCGCCGCCCGGCAGGCACGAAGGGACCACCCCGGCGGTGGCCTGCGCCGGGAGAACCCGCCGCTGCCGCCGTACCCGTCCGACGACCGGGCCGACCGTGAGCTCTACGCGATCGACCGCTGAGCAAGAACGCTCGACACGACCAGGCCGCTGGCCGAGCTGGCAGCCGGCCGTGCCGAGCTCGGCTACTGGACGGTGCCGTACAGCCGGGGGCAAGGCGTCGCCGGCGCCGCCCTCACCGCCGCCAGCGACTGGGCGGCGCACGAGCTGCACGTCGCGCGGCTGCTGCGCAGTCGGCGACGAACGGCGCGACTTCTACGTCTACAGCCGCGTCGCCTGACCCGCGGGCGGGATGTTGTGGATACGCCCGAACACGTTGTCCGGGTCGTGCACCGCCTTCAGCGCACGCAGCCGCCGGTAGTCGGCGGGTGTGTACGCGTCGGCCGTCCGCGACATTTCGTGCAGGAAGTTCAGGAACGAGCCGCCGGTCGCCGCGCCCGCCACCGGCGCTAGCGCGGACACCGGGCCGTGCACGGTCGCGGAGAACGGCACCTCTCGGTGCCCGACGGGGCCCGCGCCCGCTGCCGGCTGCGCCATCGCACCGCCCCAGTACCTGACCTCGACCGCCTCCACCGCGGAGTGCTGCGGCAGCTCGGCGAGTACATCCGGCGGCGAGGTGAACAGCTCGAACTGGCGCGACGGCGTGCCACCGATCTTCGCCACGTCCGCGTACGGCCCCTCGACGAAGGTGTCCGCCAGCGCGCGGCCGGCGACCCGCCGCAGCGGCGCAAGCGCGCCCCGGCCGGCCGCCTCGCTGCCGACGTACGCGCCGCGGATCGCCAGCACCGGGCCGGGCACGTCGACGGGCGGCTGCCGCATCACCACCAGTGACGTGGACAGCTCCGCAGGCTGCGTCGCCGCCCAGCCGCGGTAGTGGTCGAGCACGTCGGCGGCGCGCTCGAGCGGGTAGTACGCGGCGCCGGCGTAGACCCGGGAGACCGGGTGCAGCCGGAACTCCAGCGAGGTGACCACGCCGAAGTTCGCGCCCGCGCCGCGCACCGCCCAGAACAGGTCGGGGTACTCGTCGGCGCTCGCGGTCACCAGCCGGCCGTCGGCCGTGACCAGCTCGACCCGCACGACGTTGTCTCCCGCGAAGCCGAAGCGGCGCGACAGCCAGCCCATCCCGCCGCCGAGGGTGTAGCCGGCCACGCCGACCGAAGAGGAGGTACCGGACACCGGCGCCAGCCCGTACGGTTCCGCGGCCGCGATCACCGCGCTCCACCGGACGCCGGGGCCGACGGTAGCGGTACGCGCGGCGGGGTCGATCCGCACCGCGTCCATGCCGGCCGTCTTCACCAGCACGCCGCCGTCGCACGGCAGGTAGGTGCCGTGGCCGGTGGACTGCACGGCGAACGGCAGGTCGTGGGTCCGCGCCACCAGCACCGCAGTCCGGATGTCCGCAGCCGTCGCCGCGAGCACGACGGCCGCCGGGCGCGGGTCGATCGCGCCGGCCCAGGTGGCCCGCTGCTCGTCGTAGCCGGCGTCGCCGACGGCGAGCACGGGCGCGGCCACCGCGGCCCGCAGGTCTCGCAGGACGGCGGTGGTCGTCGGTGTCGGGAGGGTCTGGATGCCCATCGGTGTCTCCTCTGCCGGTCCGAGACCACCGATGCTCCTCCGGCTACCGCCGGACCACGTCCGTACGACGACGGCACTACCGGTACGCCGCAGGACGTAGCCGCGCCCGCGCCCGTACGGCGGCGGGCGGCCTCAGCCCTCGGCGAGGATCGACGCGTACACGGGCATCGCGATGTTGCGCCCGGACACCACGGCGACCGTGGTGCCGTGCCCGGGCACCTTGCCGGCGAGCACGGCGGCGACCGGTGCGGCGGCCGCCCCCTCGGCGACCACGCCGCGTTCCGTGGCCAGGTGGCGCAGCGCCGACCGCAGCTCCTCCTCGGTCACCGTGACCATGCTGTGCACGTGCTCGGCGACCAGGCCGACCGTCACCGAGCCCCGCTCCAGGTTGCCCTCGAGGCCGTCGGCGAGCGTCTCACCGACGGTCACCTGCACGTCGTGCCCGGCCGCGACGGTCGCGGACATCGCCGTCGACGCGGCCGCCTCCACACCCACCACGCGCACGTCGGCGCGGGTCGAGGCCCACAGCCCCAGGCCGCTCGCGAGCCCGCCGCCGCCGAGGCCGCAGACCACCGTAAGCGGCCCGCTCAGCTGCGCGTCCAGCTCGTGTCCGATGGTGCCCTGGCCGGCGATCACCAGCGGATCGTTGTACGACGACAGGTAGTACGCACCCGTCTCGTCGACCAGCTCAAGGGCACGCGCCTCCGCCTCGTCGTACGACGTGCCCACCTGCACCAGCTCCGCGCCGAGCCGCCGCAGTGCGGCGACCTTCGGCGCGGCCGCCGTCCCCGGCACCACGATGGTGGCGGTGCGGCCCAGCCGGCCGGCGGCGTAGGCGACGCCGAGGCCCGCGTTACCGGCGGACGCCGTGACGACCGGGGTGTCCGCGGGCAGGTTGGACAGCGCGTTGAGCGCGCCCCGAACCTTGAACGCGCCGGTCGGCTGGCACGTCTCCAGCTTCAGCAGCAGCTCGCCGTCGGCTCCCACGACCGGCGTGGGCGGCAGCAGCCCGCCGATCAGGTCGGCGGCGGCCCGCACGTCCTCGGCGCTGGGGGTACGGACGGTGCGCAGCTGAGCGGACACGGGATCCTGCCTTTCTGTGGCGAGCTGGCGTGCGGGAAGCAGCCTCGCACGGCTACGACTCCAACAGCCGCCGCGGGCCCGGACCGTGCTCGGCGAGCTGGTCCTGTGGGTTGGCCAGCCCGCACGCGTCGATGGACAGGCAGCCGCAGCCGATGCAGCCGCTGAACTCGTCGCGCAGCTGCTCCAGGCGGTGGATGCGCTCGTCCAGCCGGTCCCGCCACTGCCGCGACAACCGCTGCCAGTCCTGCCGGTTCGGGGTGCGCCCGTCCGGCAGCTCGGCCAGCGCCACCTTGATCTCGTCCAGCGGGATACCGACGCGCTGTGCGACCCGGATCATCGCGATCCTGCGCAGCATGTGTCTGCGGTACCTACGCTGGTTGCCGGACGTCCGCCGGCTGCTGATCAGGCCCTTGCGTTCGTAGAAGTGCAGCGCAGAGACCGCGACGCCACTGCGGTGCGCCAGCTCACCGACGGTGAGCTCCTTGTGCTCCCATCGGACGGTATCGGACTGCTTGGCCATGTGTGGTTCACCGATCACAGGACAGGTACGGGACGGCGCCCGCATCCTAACTCCGGTGCGGGGACGGCCGAGCCGAGAGACAATGACCTGGTGGACGCACATCTGGTCATCGGTTTCGTACTCGCCGCCGCACTGCTCAGCATCGTGCCCGGCCAGGACATGCTCTTCATCATCTCCAACGCGGTGGTCGGCGGCCGCCGTACGGCCGTCCTGTGTGCGGTGGGAGTGTCGACGGGCATTGCCGTCCACACCGTCGCGGCCGCGTTCGGCCTGAGCGCGCTGATCGCCGCGGCACCTGCCGCGCTCGACGTCATCAGGTGGGCGGGCGCCGCAGTGCTCGTGTACTTCGCGGTGAGCACCTGGCTGGCCAGTCGCCGGCACCTCGCGGCGGTCACCGACGACCAGCCGGTGCCGCCGCCGCGGTCCGCCGCGCGCACGTACGCGATGGCGGTGCTGACGAACGTCGCCAACCCGAAGGTGATCATCTTCTACCTGGCCTTCGTGCCGCAGTTCGTCACCACCGGGGCGAGCAGCTGGCCGGTCGCGACCCAGTTCCTCGCCCTCGGCGGCCTGCTGATCGTGGTCGGGCTGACCGTGGACAGCACCGTCGGGTTGCTCGCCGGTACCGCCGCCGAGCTGATCCGCAAGCACCGCCGGGTGCGCTGCTGGCTGGACCGCGTGTCGGCAGCGGTGTTCGGTGCTCTCGCGGCGCGACTGGTCGCGGACAGCTCGTGACGGCGGAGGCGGGACACCACTGGGTAGGACGGGCGCAATCACCCCGTCACTCGTTAGAGTCAGTAGGGGGCGGCGAGGGACCGGTGGACGAGTGGCCTCGCCCGTCCCGGCCTGGGGACTCGCCGCTAAGCCGGCCAGCGTTCCCGGCCAGGAGATGTTCAGGGGAGGGGCGCATTGGTCGCAGTGGACGGTGAGCCACCGCTGAGGGTACTCACCTGGCCTAACCTGCTATCCGGACTCCGGCTGCTCGGAGTGCCGCTGTTCCTCTGGCTCGTGCTCGGCCCGGAGAGCGACGGCTGGGCGGTCGTCGTGCTCGCCGTCTCGTCCGTCACCGACTACCTGGACGGCTGGCTCGCCAGGGTCCTGAACCAGACCAGCAGGCTCGGTCAGATGCTGGACCCGGTGGCCGACCGGCTGTACATCTTCGCGATCGGCATCGGCCTGATGCTGCGTGACGTGGTGCCCTGGTGGCTGGTGGCCGTCCTGGCGCTCCGCGAGGTCGTGGTCGCCGTCTGGATGCCCGCGCTCTACAGGCACGGTTACGGCCCACTGCAGGTACACATCCTCGGCAAGGCCGGCACGCTCTGCGTGCTCTACGCCTTCCCGGTCCTTTACCTCGGCGTCGCCGTACCTGTCGTGGAAATCTACGCCAACGTCATCGGTTGGGCGTTCGCTCTTTGGGGTATTGCTCTCTACTGGGTGGCCGGGGTGCTGTACGTCGAGCAGGCCCGGCGTCTCATCCGGGACCAACGGCAGGGCCGCGGGCCCGGTAGGCCGGAACTGGATCGGAGCGAGGCAGGTGCCTGACCTGATCGGCCTCGACCGTCGCCAAGCACAGGAGGTGACATGCGTGCAGTAGTGATGGCAGGCGGCGAGGGGACGCGACTGCGACCACTCACCGCGAACACCCCGAAGCCACTGCTCCCCGTCGTCAACCGGCCGATCATGGAACACGTCCTGCGGCTGCTCCGCAGGCACGGCTTCACCGAGACGGTGGTGACCGTGCAGTTCCTGGCGTCGCTGATCCGGAACTACTTCGGCGACGGCGAGGACTTCGGCATGTCCCTGCAGTACGCGACCGAGGAGGCGCCGCTCGGCACCGCGGGCAGCGTGAAGAACGCCGCGGAAGCGCTCACCGACGACACGTTCGTCGTCGTCTCCGGCGACGCGCTCACCGACATCGACCTGGAGAAGCTGGTCGCGTTCCACCAGGAGAACGGCGCGCTCGCGACCGTCTGCCTGGTGCGGGTGCCGAACCCGCTGGAGTTCGGCATCACCATCGTCGACGACGAGGGCAGGATCCAGCGGTTCCTGGAGAAGCCGAGCTGGGGCCAGGTGTTCTCCGACACCGTGAACACCGGCATCTACGTACTCGAGCCCGAGATCCTCGACCACGTGCCCGCCGGCGAGGTCGTGGACTGGTCCGGCGACGTCTTCCCGAAGCTGCTCGAGGCCGGCGCCCCGCTGTTCGGCTACGTCGCGGACGGCTACTGGGAGGACGTCGGCACCCACGACAGCTACCTGAAGGCGCACGCCGACGTGCTCTCCGGCCGCACCGGCATCGAGATCGACGGCTTCGAGATGGCGCCAGGCGTGTGGGTCGGTGAGGACGCCGAGCTGGACCCGGACGCCGTACTCCGCGGCCCGCTCTACATCGGCGACTACGCGAAGGTGGAGAACGGCGTCGAGCTGCGCGACGGCACCGTGCTCGGCAGCAACGTGATCGTCAAGGACGGCGCGTTCTTGCATCGCGCGATCGTGCAGGACAACGCGTTCATCGGCGGCCAGACGAACCTGCGCGGTTGCGTGATCGGCAAGAACACCGACGTGATGCGCAGCGCACGGATCGAGGAAGGCTCGATCGTCGGGGACGAGTGCGTCATCGAGGAGGAGGCGTACGTCTCGTCCGGGGTGAAGGTCTTCCCGTTCAAGACCATCGAGGCCGGCGCCGTGGTGAACACCAGCGTGGTCTGGGAGTCGCGCGGCCACCGGGGGCTGTTCGGCACCCGCGGCGTCAGTGGGCTGATCAACGTGGAGATGACGCCGGAGCTCGCGGTGCGGCTGGCGAGCGCGTATGCCAGCACGTTGCGCAAGGGCGACGCGGTCATCGTCGCGCGCGACCACTCCCGCGCCGCGCGCACGCTGAAGCGCGCCGTGGTGAGCGCGCTCAACGCAGGCGGCATCGAGGTGCGCGACATCGAGCTCAGCCCGGTGCCTGTGGCCAGGTTCGAGACGTCCCGGGGGGACGTGTCGGGTGGCATCCTCATCCGCACGTCACCCGGCGACGCGCAGAGCGTCGACATCATCTTCCTGGACGAGAACGGCGCCGACCTCACCGCCGCCGCACAGCGCAAGCTGGAGCGGCTGTTCTCCCGGCAGGAGTTCCGCCGCGCGTTCCCCGGCGAGATCGCCGACCTCACCTACCCGCCCCGCACGGTCGAGCTCTACGTGCAGGAGCTGCTGTCGTGCGTGGACACCTCCGGCATCAGGGAGGCCGGGCTGAAGGTCGTCGTCGACTGCGCGGGCGGCTCCTCGTCGATCGTGCTGCCGCAGCTGCTCGGCGCCTGCGGCGTCGACGCCCTGACCGTCGGCAGCGGTCTCGACGAGGCCTCGCCGACGGAGACGCTCGCGGACCGGATGCGCGACCTGGAACGGCTGGCGACGCTCGTGTCGTCGTCGCGTGCGGCCTTCGGGGTGCGCTTCGACCCGGTCGGGGAGCGGATCAGCCTGGTGGACGAGCGCGGCTCGCTGGTGCCGGACGACCGGGCGCTACTGGTCTTCCTCGACCTGGTCGCCGCCGAGGTGCGGCAGGGCAAGGTCGCGCTGCCGATCACCACCACGAGGCTCGCCGAGCGGATCGGCCAGACGCACGGCGTCGGCATCGAGTGGACGGCAACCGGCGCGCCCGCGCTCACCGCCGCGTCCAGGGACGGCGTCATCCTCGGTGCGGACGGCAGGGGCGGCTTCGTGATCCCGGCGGTGAGCCCGTCCATCGACGGCGTCGCGGCGTTCGTGCGGTTGCTCGGCCTGGTCGCGCGCGACGACATCACCGTCAGCGAGATCGAGGCGCGCATCCCCGAGATGCACCTGCTCCGCCGCGCGGTGCCGACGCCGTGGGCCGGCAAGGGCCAGGTCATGCGCACGGTGCTCGAGGCCGCGGGCGACCGGCCGGTGGACACCACCGACGGCCTGCGCATCATCGAGGGTGACGACCGGTGGGCGCTGATCCTGCCGGACCCGGCCGAGCCGGTCACCCATATCCTGGCCGAGGCGCCAGACGACGACGCCGTACAGGATCTGCTCGACGAGTGGGCCGAGGTCGTGGAGGCTGCTGCGCCGGTGACCGGCGACTGACACAATGCAGAGCCGACCAGAGTGGACGACGTCGCGGGGGTGACCGATGGCATCGGATCGTCTCAAGGCGGCACCCCAGGGCAAGCAGCCCGAGCGTGCCAAGCGCCTGGACGCGTCCATGTCCATGATCAACGACCTGCTCCAGGAGCGGATCGAGGACGACTACCGCGCGGCCAGGAAGCTGCGGGTGGGGTCGCCGCACGCCGCGCGCCCGCGGCTGTCAGTGCGCGTCGTCAGGCGCACGGCGTTCTTCGCGCTGCTCGTGGTGTGCGCACTGCTGGCCACCTCCGGGGTGCGCCAGCTCGCCGTCGACGCGCCCAAGTCCGCCGTCGACCACGACGCCCTGGTTCAGGAGGCGCGGGACCGGTCGGCGAACGTGGCCGCCCTCGAGCGGAAGCTCGCCAAGACCCGGCAGCAGTACGGCCGCGCGCAGCGGCAGGCCCTGGCCAAGGACACCCGCGGCGCGCAGCAGGTGCAGCAGCTGAAGGGACTGCAGGACATCACCGGGTTCAACGCGGTGCACGGCGACGGTGTGCTGGTCGTCGTGGACGACGCTAGGGGCGACGACCTCGACGACCAGGACGTCGGCGGCAGGGTGCTGGACCGCGATCTCCAGCTCCTCGTCAACGGCTTGTGGGCGGCGGGCGCCCAGGCGATCGCCATCAACGGGGTACGGCTGACCGCGCTGACGGCCATCAGGGAGGCCGGCGACGCAGTGCTGGTGGACTACCGCCCGCTCGCCCGCCCGTACCGGGTGCGGGCGATCGGTGACCCGAACTCCTTGCAGGCGTCGTTCGCCGAAGGTCCTGCGGGCAGCTACTTCAAGACCCTGCAGACCAGCTTCGACATGCGGTTCGAGATGAGCGACCGGCGCGACATGCGGCTGCCGGCCGCGTCTTCCGTGACCCTGCAGTACGCACGCGGTAAGGACAATCCATGATCGCTGTCGTCGCGCTGGCCATCGGGATCGTGCTCGGGCTCGTCCTGCACCCGACGGTGCCCGGCTGGCTGCAGCCGTACCTCCCGATCGCGATCGTCGCGGCGCTCGACGCGGTGTTCGGCGCGTTCCGGTCGATCCTGGAGGGGCTGTTCGACGACAAGGTGTTCGTGGTGTCGTTCGTCTCCAACGTGCTCGTCGCCGCGTTGATCGTCTTCCTCGGCGACCAGCTGGGGGTCGGCGCGCAGCTGTCCACCGGTGTGATCGTCGTGCTCGGCATCCGGATCTTCACCAACGTCGCCGCGATCCGGCGCGGCCTGTTGAAGGCGTGACGATGGTCCCGTCCCATGTCGTCGAGCTCACCGAGGGGGAGTGATGAGCAACCGACCCGACCGTCCGGCCGACGACCGCGACGACGAGCCCGCTGACGACCTCGACGAGCCCACCGAGCCGACAGCGGCGGACGAAGCCGACGCGGCGACCGACGACGAGCCCACCGCGGAGGACGCGGCCAACGGCGACGAGCCCGCCGACGGCGACGAGCCCGCCGAGGACGAGGACGACGAGCCGGCCGACCAGGATGCGGCGGCCCGCGACGACGAGCCAGCCGAAGACGACGCGGCGGCCAGCGACGAGGAGCTCACCGAGGAGAAGGAACCCGCCGACGGCGACGAGCCCGCCGAGGACGAGGACGACGAGCCGGCCGACCAGGATGCGGCGGCCCGCGACGACGAGCCAGCCGAAGACGACGCGGCGAGCGACGACGACGAGCCAGCCGAAGACGACGCGGCGGCCAGCGACGAGGAGCTCACCGAGGAGGAGGAACCCGCCGACGGCGACGAGCCCGCCGAGGACGAGGACGACGAGCCGGCCGACCAGGTCGCGGCGGCGTCCGAGAGCGCGGAACGTCCCTCGCGCGGGCAGCGGCGCGGGGCCCACGCCAGGAAGGTGACCCCGCGGGAGCGGCTGCGGGAGCTGATCGCACCGCAGGCGAACCGCACCCAGGCGCTCATCGCCGTGGCCTGCCTGATCCTCGGCTTCGCGCTGTCCGTGCAGGCCAAGTCCACCTCGCAGGAATCCTCCTTCTCCAGCCTGCGGCAGTCCGAGCTGGTGGGGCTGCTCGACCGGCTGAACAAGCGGCAGGAGGACCTCCGCAAGGAGGTGACCCGGCTGGAGCAGGAGAAGGCCGCACTGGAGAGCGACGACAGCCAGACCGCGCGGAAGGCGGCCCAGGAGCGCCAGCACACGCTGGCGATCCTCGCGGGCACCGAGCCGGCGACCGGCCCCGGCATCGAGCTCGTGGTCAGCGACCCGGACCGCGGGGTCACCGCAAGCGACCTGCTCAACGCCGTGCAGGAGCTGCGCGACGCAGGCGCGGAGGTGCTGCAGATCGGCAACGTGCGGCTGGCCGTGGACAGCTACTTCACCGACGGCAAGGACGGGGTGCTCTTGGACGGCAAACAGCTGGAGGCGCCGTACCGGATCAAGGCCATCGGCGACCCGCACACGCTCGCCACGGCGATGGACATCCCAGGTGGCGTGCTGGAGACGTTGCACCGGGCCGGCGCCGATGGCACGGTGACGAAGAGCCAATCGGTGGCGGTCACCGCGGTACGAAAATCCTGACCGCGCCCGACACCACAGACCGGGCGAAGGCGTCTTCGGGCGGCCGGATACCCTCCGTCTACACAGCGCAGAGCCAACGCGAGGAGGAACCTCCTGTGTACCCGGACGACCTCAAGTACACGTCCGACCACGAGTGGGTCAGCACGCCGGACGGCGACGTCGTACGCGCCGGCATCACGCAGTACGCGCAGGATGCGCTGGGAGACATCGTGTTCGTCTCGTTGCCCGAGGTCGGCGAGGAGGTCGAGCCCGGCCAGGCGATCGGCGAGGTCGAGTCGACGAAGAGCGTCTCGGACATCTTCGCTCCGCTGGCCGGCACGATTGCCGCCCGTAACGAGGCGCTCGACGGCCAGCCGGATCTGGTCAACTCGGATCCCTACGGTGAAGGCTGGATGGTAGAGATTCGGGTGCGCGACCGCAGCGCAGTCGACGCTCTGATGGACGCCGACGCATACGCGAAGACACTGGAGTCATAGCGCGAGCAAGCTGCCAGGTGGCGGCCGCGCTAGCTGAGGAGGGCAACGTCGATGGCCACCGTGTACTGCACCCAGTGCGGGCACGCGAACCCGCAGGAGTCGCGCTTCTGCGCGAACTGCGGCACCGCGTTGACGCATGCCGGTGACCCCGTGGGGGAGCCGGGCGCGACGACGTCCACGTTGACCTGGCGGGTCGCCGACCTCGGCGAAGGTGAGGACGAGGCGCCCACCGAGGACGTGGCGACGGTCGAGGCACTGCGGCCGGGCACGGCCATGCTGGTCGTCCGCCGGGGGCCGAACGCCGGCAGCCGGTTCCTCCTCGACCGCGACGTCACCACCGTCGGCCGGCACGCCGAGAGCGACATCTTCCTCGACGACATCACCGTGTCGCGCCGGCACGCGGAGTTCCGCCGCACCGGTACCGACTTCTCCGTCGCCGACGTGGGCAGCCTCAACGGCACCTACGTGAACAAGGACCGCATCGACACCGCATCGCTGACCGGTGGAGACGAGGTCATGATCGGAAAGTTCCGGATGGTCTTCTTCGAGGCACCGGAGGTTGGTCAGGAGTGAGCTCCGCGCTCCCGAACCGGTCGTACATGACGATCGGCGAGGTTTTGGCCAAGCTCCGTCCTGAGTTCTCCGACATCACGATCTCCAAGATCCGTTTCCTGGAGTCCGAGGGGCTGGTGGAGCCGGACCGCACGCCGTCCGGCTACCGGAAGTTCACCCACACCGACCTGGAGCGCCTGCAGTACATCCTGGCCGCGCAGCGGGACCACTACCTGCCGCTGCGGGTCATCAAGGACCAGCTCGACGCCCTCGACAACGGCCAGCCGGTCACGTCCGCGCCGCAGGGACCGCAGCCGCCGGTCACCGCCGGCCTGCCGGGGGCGAAGCAGTTCGGTGACGAGGCCGGCGCGCAGACCCGGCTGAGCCGGGACGAGCTGCTCACCGCGAGCGGCCTCACCGAGGAGCACCTGGACGTGCTCGAGCAGCACGGCCTCGTGCTGCCGATGCCCGGCACCGTGCGGTACGACGCGGACGCGCTGCTGATCGCACGGACGGTGACCGAGCTCAGCTCGTACGGCATCGAGCCGCGGCACCTCCGCGGGTTCCGCGCCGCGGTGGACCGCGAGGTCGGGTTGGTCGGGCAGGTCCTCACCCCGTTGCGCGGCCAGCGCGAGGCCGACGGCGGCGACACCGCGGACGAGACCGGCCGGGCGATCGCGGCGCTCTTCGTGCGGCTGCACGCGACGCTGGTCAAGTCCCGCCTGGATCGACTCTGATTCGTTATCCGCGCCGCGCCCGGCCAACGGCCGGCATTCACAAGGTCACGCACAGGCGTAGCAGGGCTTTCGCCACCCAAATCGGTCCCCCGAGGCATCCTGACCGCGTCCGTCGAGGCGTGTAGGTTTGGGTAAGGAAGTGATGCCCTCTCCTCGAGAATCGCAGGCGGTGAGCGCACGATGAACCGCATGGCCGTCGTAGGGGTCCGTGTCGAGATGCCCTCGCAGCAGCCCGTACTCCTGCTCAAAGAGGAGGAGGGCGAGCGCTATCTGCCGATCTGGATCGGCCCCGTCGAGGCGAGTGCGATCGCGTACGCGCAGAACGGCATGACGCCGCCGCGGCCGCTCACCCACGACCTGCTCCGCAACCTGCTCGAGGCGTTCCAGGTCAGCCTCGCGGAGGTACGGATCGTCGAGGTGCGCGACGGCACTTTCTACGCCGACCTGGTCTTCTCCAACGGGGTCGAGCTCAGCGCCCGGCCGTCCGACTCGGTCGCGCTCGCGCTGCGCACCGGCGCCACCATCGTGTGCAGTGAGGACGTGCTCGCCGCCGAGGGAGTGGGCATGCCGGGGGAGCAGGAGGACGAGGTGGAGAAGTTCCGCGAGTTCCTCGACACCATCTCGCCGGAGGATTTTGGCCGCCACCTGGGTGACACGCCGCCGGGGTCCGGGTCCGGATAGACCGTCTAGACCCTCGACCTCAACTTCAGGGTGAGATTTCCGAGCGACGCGCCGTCCCGTTGGTTGACCGGCCCACACGAACGGCATACCTTCACAGAAGTGGCTACTACACGCCTGTAGTTACATCGGTGGGTCTGCTCGGTTTCGCCCTAGGTCCGGAGGTCGGAGTGTCAGCAAGCGGCGACAAGGTGGATGGTGTCGTCAGCCCCGAGGCGCGCCGTCGCGCCGCCGAGCAGGGACTGCTGTTCGAGGAGCTCGACACGAGCATCCCCGAGGAGATGGGCTTCCGTGGCCCGGCCGCCTGCAGCGCCGCCGGGATCAGCTACCGACAGCTGGACTACTGGGCGCGTACCGGCCTGGTTCAGCCGACCGTCCGCACGGCCACCGGCTCCGGCAGCCAGCGGCTCTACGGCTTCCGCGACATCGTCGTGCTGAAGGTGATCAAGCGGCTGCTCGACGCGGGCGTGTCACTGCAGCAGATCCGTTCCGCCGTCGAGCACCTGCGCGAGCAGGGCATCGACCACCTCTCCCAGGTGACGTTGATGAGCGACGGCGCGACCGTGTACGAGTGCACCTCGCCCGACGAGGTCGTGGACCTGTTGCAGGGCGGGCAGGGCGTGTTCGGCATCGCGCTCGGCCGGGTACGCAGCGAGGTCGAAGGCACCCTGGCGGAGCTGCCAGGTGAGCTGCCCGTCGAGGAGGACGACGACGGGGCACACCCGCACGACGAGCTCGCCCGCCGGCGGGCCACCAGGCACGCCAGCTGATGACCCGCGGCGCCCGCGACACGCGGGCTGACCCGGGCTGATTACGCCACGCCGCGGCAGTGGCCGACCCGACCGGTCAGGTTGGGTATCGTGGGACCCGGTCAACGACTCCACGTGGGAGAGACTGGCCGGCACCAAGCCAGGTGGGCGGGCGGCGCCGAAGGGGCAACCATCCCCGGAAACTCTCAGGCACCCACGACCACGTGCGAGGGACCGCTCTGGAGCCGTACTAGCTCACCACGGCGGTGGGCGCACGCGGTGACAGATCGGGGACGCCAGGAGATTCGCGCTGGTGACCCCGAGAGTCACTGGGCGCGACCGAGCGGGAGGAGTTCCTCGTGACCGACCGTCCCTCACTCGCCGACCTGCACACCGGTTGGCCGTTCGTGGACCGGCACGTCGGCATCGACGTGGACGCGGAGACCCGGATCCTGAAGGCCCTCGGCTATCCCAGTGCCGACGCCGTCGTGACGGCGACCATCCCCGAGGACATCCGCGACACGACCGGCCTTGACCTGCCGCCGGCGGTCTCCGAGGCGGAGGCGCTGGCCGAGCTGCGGGCGCTGGCCGCACGCAACCAGGTCCGTACCGCCATGCTCGGGCTCGGCTACTACGCCACCATCACGCCGCCGGTGATCCGCAGGAACGTGCTGGAGAACCCGTCCTGGTACACCGCGTACACGCCGTACCAGCCGGAGATCTCGCAGGGCCGGCTGGAGGCACTGCTCAACTTCCAGACCATGGTCGCCGACCTGACGGCGCTGCCGGTCGCGAACGCGTCGCTGCTGGACGAGGCGACCGCGGCCGCGGAGGCGATGTCGCTGGCGAAGCGCAGCGTACGCCGCGGCGACGCCCTGCTCGTGGACGCGGACTGCCTGCCGCAGACCCTCGCGGTCGTGCGCACCCGCGCCGAGGCGGTCGGCATCGACGTGACGGTGGCCGACCTCGCCGGCGGTGAGCTGCCCGAAGGCGACTTCTTCGCCGTGCTGCTGCAGTACCCGGGCGCCACCGGCGGGGTACGCGACTACGCCGCCACGATTGCCGCCGCCCACGACCGCGGCATGCTCGCGATCGTCGCTGCCGACCTGCTCGCGCTGACGCTGGTGCGCGCACCCGGCGACTTCGGCGCGGACATCGCCGTCGGCAGCACCCAGCGGTTCGGCGTGCCGATGGCCGGCGGCGGCCCGCACGCGGGCTACATCGCCGTCCGCGACGGACTGCAGCGGTCGCTGCCCGGCCGGCTGGTCGGCGTCTCCGTGGACGCGGACGGCAACCCGGCGTACCGGCTCGCCCTGCAGACCAGGGAGCAGCACATTCGCAGGGAGAAGGCCACCAGCAACATCTGCACGGCCCAGGTGCTGCCCGCCGTGCTGGCCAGCATGTACGCGGTCTACCACGGCCCCGAAGGGCTGCGCCGGATCGCGCAGCGCGTGCACAGGTACGCGGCGGTGTTCGCGGCCGGGCTCGCCGACATCGGTGTCGAGGTGGTGCACGAGCACTTCTTCGACACCGTGCTGGCCAGGGTGCCTGGACGGGCGGCGGCCGTCGTCGAGCGCGCCGCGGCGCTCGGCGTCAACCTCCGGCTGGTGGACGACGACCACGTCGGCGTCGCCTGCGACGAGGCCACCGTCGCCGCGCACCTGGACGCGGCGTGGCAGGCGTTCGGCGGCACCGGGCTTTCGGTCGAGGCGCTCGACCCGTCCACCGAGGACGCCGTGTCCGCCGCCCTCGCGCGGACGTCCGCGTACCTCACCCACCCGGTCTTCAACAGGTACCACTCGGAGACCGCGATGCTGCGCTACCTGCACCACCTTGCGACGAAGGACTACGCGCTCGACCGCGGGATGATCCCGCTCGGGTCGTGCACCATGAAGCTCAACGCGACCGCGGAGATGGAACCCATCACCTGGCCGGAGTGGGCCGAGATGCACCCGTTCGCGCCCGCCGACCAGCAGGCCGGCTACGCCGAGCTGGTCGAGCAGCTGACCACCTGGCTGGCGGAGATCACCGGCTACGACACCGTGTCGCTGCAGCCGAACGCCGGCAGCCAGGGCGAGCTCGCCGGGCTGCTCGCCATCCGCGGCTACCACCGGGCGGCCGGCGACGACCAGCGCGACGTCTGCCTGATCCCGTCGTCCGCGCACGGCACGAACGCCGCCAGCGCCATCATGGCCGGCATGCGGGTGGTCGTGGTCGGCTGCGACGACGGCGGCAACGTCGACCTCACCGACCTGCAGGCGTTGCTCGACGCGCACGCCGGCCGGGTCGCCGCCATCATGATCACCTACCCGTCCACGCACGGCGTCTACGAGAGCACCGTCGCCGAGCTGTGCGCACTCGTGCACGAGGCCGGCGGCCAGGTGTACGTCGACGGCGCCAACCTGAACGCGCTTCTGGGACTGGCGAAGCCGGGCAAGTTCGGCGGCGACGTGAGCCACCTGAACCTGCACAAGACGTTCTGCATCCCGCACGGTGGTGGAGGTCCCGGGGTCGGACCGGTCGCCGCGCGCAACCACCTCGCGCCCTACCTGCCCGGCGAGGACACCCCGGTCGCCGCCGCCCCGCTGGGGTCGGCCGGCATTCTGCCGATCACCTGGGCGTACATAAGGATGATGAGCGGCGCGGGCCTGACCAGGGCGACGAAGGCCGCAGTGCTCACCGCGAACTACGTGGCCAGGCGGCTGCAGCCGCACTACCCGGTGCTCTACACCGGCCGCGACGGGCTGGTCGCGCACGAGTGCATCGTCGACCTGCGGGAGCTCACGAAGACGAGCGGCGTCACCGTCGACGACGTCGCCAAGCGGCTGATCGACTACGGCTTCCACGCGCCGACCATGTCGTTCCCGGTGGCCGGCACGCTGATGATCGAGCCGACGGAGAGCGAGGACCTCAGCGAGCTGGACCGGTTCTGCGACGCGATGATCGCGATCCGGCAGGAGATCGACAGGGTCGCCGCCGGCGACTGGCCGGCCGACGACAACCCGCTGTGCAACGCGCCGCACACCGCCGTCTGCCTGACGGGGGAGTGGCAGCACCCGTACACACGGGCGGAGGCCGCCTACCCGGCCGCCGGCGCGGGCGCGTCCGCCGAGGCGACCGCGACGAAGTACTGGTCACCCGTACGCCGGATCGACCAGGCGTACGGCGACCGGAACCTGATGTGCTCCTGCCCGCCGATCGAGGAGCTCGCCGAGGCCTGAGGCCGGCGGTGTCGAGATCCGGCCGGCCGTCTCGACCTCTGTGGTGACGGACCCAGTGTGGGTACCGTGCCGGAGAGGAGCGAGATGAAGTACCTGCTGATGATCTACACCAACCAGGAGAACTGGGGGCACCCGTCCTTCCTCGGCACGCCGCAGGCGCTGGCGATGTCCGACGGCGAGCGGGCGGAGCTGAGCGCGCAGTTCGAGGCGCTGCTGACGGAGATCACGGAGTCCGGTGAGCTGGTGGCGGGCGTGCCGCTCGCCGACCCGAGCACGACGAAGACGGCACGCGTGCGCAGTGGGGTGCCGGCAACCACCGACGGCCCGTTCCTCGAGGCGTAGGAAGAGCTCGCGGGCTACTTCGTCGTCGACTGCGAAAGCCAGCAGCGGGCGGTGGAGATCGCGACCCGGTTCCCTGACGCCAGGTTCGCCGGCGTCGAGGTGCGACCGATCATGGGCGACTCCGGCCAGGAGATGTGACCACCCCGGCCGCACTCGAGGACCTGCTGCGCGACCTGGCGCCGCAGGTCCTCGCCGCGCCGCTTCGGCACCGGCACGAGTTCACCGCCGCCGAGGACACCGTGCAGGAGGCGCTGCTCGCCGCCGTGACGCAGTGGCCGGCCGAGGGCGTGCCGGACAGCCCGCGCGGCTGGCTGATCACCGTCGCCAACCGCCGGCTGACCGACCAGCTGCGCAGCGAGCAGCCGAACCGGCGCCGCGAGCCGCGGCTCGCGGCGCAGGAACCGGACCGGCAGGGCGAGGACCCCGCCGACGGCGACCTGGCGGACGCGGACGACACGCTGACGCTGCTGTTCCTGTGCTGCCACCCGTCGCTCACCCCGGCGTCGCAGATCGCGCTGACGTTGCGCGCGGTCGGCGGCCTCACCACCGCCGAGATCGCCAAGGCGTTCCTCGTGCCGGAGACGACCATGGCGCAGCGCATCAGCCGTGCCAAGGCGCGGATCAAGGCTGCCGGCGCTCACTTCCAGCCGCCGCCTGTAGGGGAGCGTCCGGCCCGGCTCGCCGCGGTGTTGCACGTCCTGTACCTGGTCTTCACCGAGGGGCACACGGCCACGTCCGGCGCCGCGCTCTACCGCAGCGACCTGACGGCGGAGGCGATCCGGCTCACCAGGACGTTACGCGCACTGCTGCCCGACGACGGCGAGGTCGCCGGGTTGCTCGCGCTGATGCTGCTGGTGGACGCGCGCCGTGCGGCCCGTACCCGTGCCGACGGCAGCCTGGTACCGCTGGCCGAGCAGGACCGTAGCCGCTGGGACACCGCGGCCATCGCCGAGGGTCTCGCGCTGGTGGGCGACACCCTGACGCGCGCGCCCGTCGGCCCGTACCAGGTGCAGGCCGCCATCGCGGCCGTGCACGCGGAGGCCGCCCGTGCCGAGGACACCGACTGGCCGCAGGTCGTCGGCCTGTACCGGCTGCTCGAACGGCTCGCACCCGGCCCGATGGTCACGCTCAACCACGCGGTGGCCGTCGGCATGGTGGACGGCCCCCGCGCCGGCCTGGCCATGCTGGAGTCGCTCGACGACACGCTCGGCGACCACCACAGGCTCACCGCGGTACGGGCCCACCTGCTGGAGCGGGCCGGCGACGCCGAAGGCGCACTCGCCGGGTACCGGGAGGCGGCCCGGCTGACGACGAGCATCCCGGAACAGCGGTACCTACAGGCACAGGCGGACCGACTCGGCCAGCTGTAGCAGCTATGCCCGGCCAACCCCGGGACCTCGACGGCGACGGCAACCCGGAGCTCGTCGTGCCCGCTGGTCGGCGGCGACCAGCGGGGTGGTTCGGCCCGGGCGACGCCGGTATCGAACCGAAGAAGGCGGAGTTCGGTCGCCGACCGGCCGGGCCACTCAGCGGTTACGCACACGGATGTTGACCGGCGAACTGGTCGACATCCGTTCTCGGGCGCACGAGAACGGCGCTCCTGGGGACGCGTACGACACTGAGGTCGGGGCAGTGTGTGGTTCTCGGGGCTGTTCCCCGCGCAGCTACGCGGCGGGGGCTTTCGGCCCGCCGGTCGGTCGGTGTGGGGCGACGACCTGACCGCTGGGCAGTAGTTCGCCCGTGTCCTCGAAGAGGACGACCCCGTTACAGAGCAGGCTCCATCCCTGCTCGGGGTGGCTGGCCACGGTGCGTGCCGCTTCGCGCTCGGAGGTGTCAGCCTCCGGGCACCGTGGCTGGTGGGCGCACATCGTCGTGTTCCTCCGCAACTGTTTCGGTGCCTGTTGTGACCTTCACAACAGGTCCATTGTGGCGCACTTCACCCTACGCCGGCGGTTATCCTCCGGCGTGTTCAGGGGGTGATCCTCCGTATCCGTCCGATCCGGCATCTGGAAGCGGCAATTGCCTTGCGACATATCGCGTCTCGGGTATAAAGGGTGGTGTGGACAACACCCCAGGTCGAGCCCGACCGGGTACGCCGCCGGCGCCCCGGTACCCGGCACACCACCGGCCGCCGGCGCGGCGCCCCGACGCGGCGATGAGCGCGGACCTGCACGCGGCCCTGGACGCCCGCCGCGAGCTCGGCCCCGAGTACGAGGGCGCGCTGGTCGAGGGCTTCCTCGAACGGCTCGAGCAGACCATCGACGCGCGCATCGACAGTCGGCTCGCGCAGCAGCCGAGCCGCCCGGCACGGCAGGGCATGGACGGTGGCCAGCTCGCGCTCGGCATCGTCACCACGGCCCTGGGCGTCCCGCTGACCGGAATCGCCGTCGTCGCGGGGAACACCGGCGTGGTGGGCCTCATCATCGTCTGGCTGGGCATCCTCGTGGTGAACCTCGCCGCCGCGGTGAGCCGTCGGCGCTGATATAAACAGACCGTGCCGATTGCCAAGCCGTCGCGCCGTGCCGCCGCGCAGGCGCGCGAACAGTACGCCGCCGACCAGCAGCTCGCCGACCAGTTCGACGAGCTGCTCGATGCCGCCGACGACGCGCTCGACCGGCTGCGCCGGGCGACCGCCACCAGCCGCGACGCCAGGCTCGCCGCCGAGCGTGGCCTGCTCGACGCGATCAGGTCCGCCGAGGCCGCGGAGCGCGCGACGGCTGGCCTGCACACGTACGGCGACCGGATCGCGTTCCGCAAGGCCAGGGCCAAGCCCGAGGTGGATGCCTGGGGCCGACGGCTGCTCGACCTGCGGACCCGGCGGGAGGCGCTCAAGCTGCGCAACCAGTCCACCCCGGGCACCTTGGTCCCCCGCGCCGTGCAGGTGCAGTCGACCGAGGCCTACGGCCCGCACGTCTTCGGCCTGGAGGCGCTGCCTGGCACGCTGCGCGCCGGCGTGAACCTGAAGCAGGCCGTCGACCGCTGATCGGTGCCGGTTTCGTCGCCGATCGATCGAAGTGTTACGTGCTGTACCCAGGGTAGGCCGAGGGTAGTGCACGGCGGGCGGGTCCGGCCAACTCGGCCTGTCCGGCGTCCACGAGCGACTAGATTTGGCTCCGAGACCGCTGCCGGCCTGGAGGTGGACCTCGTGGGGCGAGATGTCGACGGCGCAACCTTTTCCCGAGAGGACCGGCAGCAGTATCGGCAGAAGGTACGCCGCTGCCTGGACGTCCTCGCCCGGATGCTGTCGGACTTCCGGTTCGAGCACGAACGGCCGATGACCGGGCTGGAGATCGAGTTCAACCTGGTCGACGCCGCGTACCAGCCGGCGATGCGCAACGAGCGTGTGCTCGAGCTGATCGAGAACCCGTCGTTCCAGACCGAGCTCGGTCAGTTCAACATCGAGACCAACGTCGAGCCGCGGCAGATCGCCGGTGCCGGGTTCACCTCGTACGAGGAGGACGTGCGCGCCAGCCTGAACGCCGCGCAGGACCGGGCGACGAAGGACGACACCCACATCGTCATGGTCGGCATCCTGCCGACGCTGATGACCGAGCACATGGGGCCGGACACGTTCTCAGGTAACCCGCGCTACCGACTGCTCAACGAGCAGATCCTCGCCGCACGCGGGGAGGACGTGCACATCGACATCAGCGGCGCGGAGCGCCTGCAGATGTACTCCGACACGATCCTGCCCGAGGCCGCATGCACCAGCGTGCAGCTGCACCTGCAGGTGTCACCGGAGACGTTCGCCGACTACTGGAACGCGTCCCAGGCGATCGCGTCGATCCAGCTCGCGCTCGGCGCGAACTCGCCGTTCCTGTTCGGTCGGCAGCTGTGGCAGGAGACGAGGATCGCGCTCTTCGAGCAGGCGACGGACACCAGGCCGGAGGAGCTGAAGGCACAGGGCGTACGGCCGCGGGTGTGGTTCGGCGAGCGCTGGGTGACGTCGATCTTCGACCTGTTCGAGGAGAACGTGCGCTACTTCCCTGCGCTGCTGCCGATCTGCGACGACGAGGACCCGGTCGAGGTGCTTGAGCACGGGGACACGCCCGAGCTGTCCGAGCTGCGGCTGCACAACGGCACCATCTACCGGTGGAACCGGCCGGTGTACGACGTGGTGCTCGGGCGCCCGCACCTGCGCGTGGAGAACCGGGTGCTGCCGGCGGGGCCGACCGTCGTCGACATCATCGCCAACGCCGCGTTCTACTTCGGGCTGGTCAACCATCTCGCGCAGGCGGACCGGCCGGTCTGGTCGCAGATGTCGTTCAGCGCGGCGGAGGAGAACTTCCACTCCGCAGCGAGGAACGGCATCGACGCTCGCGTCTACTGGCCCGGTGTGGGCGAGGTGCACGCCACCGAGCTGGTGGTGCGCCGGCTGCTGCCGTGGGCGGCGGAGGGCCTGGACGCGTGGGGTGTGCAGCCGCAGATCAGGGACCGGCTGCTCGGCATCATCGAGCAGCGCTGCCTGACCGGCCGCAACGGCGCGACCTGGCAGCGCGACACGCTGCGGCAGGTCGAAAGGGATCGCAACCTGGACCGGCCGGAGGCGCTGGCGGAGACGCTGCGGCTGTACTCGGCACACATGCACACCAACGAGCCGGTGCACACCTGGCCGGTCGGCGAGTAGACCGCCGGCCGCCACGTTGCGGCACTGCTACCGCAACGTGGCGGGTGGGGTCGGCACCGGGGGCAAGTCAGGCAGGTCAGCTGTGCTTGGCGATCTCGGCGTCGAGGTCGAGTGGGCGGACTGGTGCTTCGCCCTCGTAGGCGCCCCACTGGTCGCGCGGGAGCATCCACATGATCTCGAACTCGTTGCCGTCGGGGTCGACGCCGTAGATGCTCTTCGTCGCGCCGTGGTCGCTCTCCCCGGTGAGGGCGCCGTACGCCCGGAGCGTCTCGCGTGCCTCGGCCAGGTCGCGGATGTCGTCGACCTGCCAGGCGAGGTGGTACAGGCCGGTGCTGCCCCGCGGTGGGTGCGGTGCGCCGGCACCGCGGCCGAACAGCCCCAGGTCGTGGTGGTTGTCACCGCGCCTTGCGCGTAGGAACGCGGCGTTCGCGGCGGGCTCCTGCGCGGCGACCTGCATGTCGAACGCCTCGGTGTAGAACGCGACCGCTCGCTCCAGGTCGCTGACGAAGAGCACCGCATGGTTCAGACGACGGACCGGAATCACGATCGAACGTCCTTTCTCGCTATGTGGTCCCGAGTTGGCCGGCACGTACGACGCCGGCCAACTCGGGTGCCTCGTGCAGGACCGGTACGGGTCAGTTGCCCGCGTCGAGGACGGCCTCGACCTCGATGGCGATCTCGACCTTGTCGCCGAGCAGCGCCTTGTCACCACCGGGCAGCGGGACGTTGAAGTCCACGCCGTAGTCGTCGCGGCTGACCGCGGTCGTCGCGGAGAAGCCGGCGCGGGTGCCGCCCCACGGGTCGGTGCCGGTGCCGTTGAACTCCACCTGCAGGGTCACCGCGCGGGTGACGTCCTTGAGGGTCAGCTCGCCGTCGAGCAGGTAGTCGTCACCGTCGGTACGCAGACCGGTCGAGACGAACTTCAGCGTCGGGTACTGCTCGACGTCGAGGATCTCGGCGGACCGCACGTGACCGTCGCGCTGCTCGTTCCTGGTATCGACGGACGCGGCCTGGATCTCGGCGGTCACCTTGGACTCGCCGACCGTGTCACCGATCACGACGGAACCGCTGAACTCGGTGAAGTTGCCGCGCACCTTGGCCATCAGGTGCCGAATACTGAACGTGACCTCGGAGTGGACCGGGTCGATCGTCCAGGTCCCAGCGGCCAGGCCGGTTGCGGTGGCCACAGCGTTCTCACTCACGAAGAACCTCCTTGACGTTACGTTGTGGTGACCGGGTCGGCCACTGCACAGTTGGTCGAACTATCCTGGCCAACAGTAGTTGACGATTCAATTATTCCCTCGGGGGAGGAAGTTTCGTGGCGACACGCGACTGTCCGGCCGACCCGCCGGAGCCGAAGTGGCTGGACGAGCAGGAGCAACGCGTCTGGCGCCGCTACCTGCTCGGCAGCATGTTGCTGACCGAGCAGCTGGACAAGGACCTCCGCGCCGACCACCACCTGTCGCACGCCGAGTACGAGGTACTGGTCCATCTCTCCGAGGCCGACGACCGGACGCTGCGGATGGCCGAGCTGGCCGAGCTGGCCAACCAGTCCCGCAGCCGGCTGTCGCACACCGTCGACCGGCTGCAGCGCGACGGCCTGGTCGAGCGCGACACCTGCGCCGACGACAAGCGCGGCGTCTGGGCCAACCTCACCGACGAGGGCATGCGGCGGCTGGAGAAGGCCGCCCGTACGCACGTCGCCGGCGTCCGCGAGTACCTGGTGGACGCCGTCGGCCCGGCCGACTACGCCGCCCTCGGCCGGGCGTTCGAGGCGATCATCGACAGGTTCCGCCCCGACCTCGCCACGCCGGACGGCCCGTGACGGTTGTTGACGTACCGGCCCCGATGCCCTGAACTGGTCGCGGGCCGACCGGACGGAGGACAGAAATGGCAGCCGAACCGACGTTTCTCGTGGTCGGGGCGAGCCTGGCCGGGGCCAAGGCGGCGGAACGGATGCGGAAGGGCGGCTTCGACGGCCGGCTGGTGCTCGTCGGCGAGGAGGATGAGCGGCCGTACGAGCGACCACCGCTGTCCAAGGGCTACCTGCTCGGCAACGAGGCCAGGGACGAGGGCTTCGTACACGCGGCGAGCTGGTACGAGGAGAACTCCGTGGAGCTGCTCCTCGGGCAGCGGGCAACCGCCCTGGACGCCGGCGCGCACGAGGTCGAGCTCGCCGACGGCACCCGGCTGGGCTACCAGAAGCTGCTGCTCGCCACCGGCGCCTCACCGCGCCGGCTGGACATCCCGGGCGCCGAGCTCGACAACGTGCTGTACCTGCGCAGCCGCGCGGACTCCGACCGGCTGGCTGCGGCTCTCGACGCCGGCGGCCGGGTGGTGGTCGTCGGCGCCGGGTGGATCGGCCTGGAGACCGCGGTGGCCGCGCGGGCCCGTGACTGCCAGGTCACGGTCGTCGAGCCGCAGCCGGCGCCACTGCTCGGCGCGCTCGGCCCTGAGGTCGGCGGGTTCTTCACCGAGCTGCACAGCGCGCACGGCGTGGAGTTCCTCTTCGGCCAGCAGGTGCAGGAGTTCCGCGGCGACGGCGCGGTCACCGCGGTCGTCACCGACGCCGGCACCGAGGTGCCCGCGGACGTGGTGATCGTGGGCGTCGGCATCCGGCCGAACACCGAGCTCGCCGAGGCCGCCGGGCTCACCGTCGACAACGGGATCGTGGTGGACGAGACGCTGCGCACCTCGAACCCGGACATCTATGCGGCCGGCGACGTCGCCCGCAGCTACGTACCGAGATACGGCACGGAGATCCGGGTCGAGCACTGGGCGAACGCGCTGCGCGGCGGCACGTCGGCGGGTCGCTCGATGATCGATGAACAGGTCAGTTACGACCGGCCGCCGTACTTCTTCTCCGACCAGTACGACGCCGGCCTGGAGTTCGCCGGCTGGTTCGCCCTCGGCAGCTACGACCGCGTGGTGTTCCGCGGCGAGCCGAGCACGGACGGCTTCCAGGCGTTCTGGGTCGCCGGCGGCAAGGTGGTCGCGGGGATGCACGTGAACCGCTGGAAGGACGGCATCAAGCTGATCGAGGCGCTGCTCAAGCTGGACCAGCCGGTCGACCTCGACCGGCTCGCCGACGAGGACGTACCGCTCGCCGAGCTCACCGGCGGCTGACGCCGCCTCCCGCCGCAGCTGCCTGCCGCCGCCTTGTAGCTTGTCCGGGTGACCGAGACGACGAACCGTACCGACGCCCCCGTTGCGAAGCGCGTGCCCACCACCCGGGTCAAGCACGGCGACGAGGTCGTCGACGAGTACGCCTGGCTGCTCGACCGCGACGACCCGGACACCGAGGCGTACCTCAGCGCGGAGAACGAGTACTGCGACGCACGCACCGCCCACCTGGCGGGCCTGCAGGAGACCATCTTCGGCGAGATCAAGAGCCGCACCAAGGAGACCGACCTGTCGGTGCCCGTGCGGCGCGGCGACTGGTGGTACTACTCCCGCACGGAGGAGGGCAAGCAGTACGGCATCCACTGCCGCAGCGAGGCGGAGACCGGCGGCACGGAGCACGTCCTGCTGGACGGGAACGAGCTCGCCGGCGACTCCGACTACTTCGCCGTCGGCGTCTTCTCCGTCACGCCTGACGGCCGGCTTCTCGCGTACGCCACCGACTACGACGGCAGCGAGAAGTACACCCTGCGGTTCCGCGACCTGAGCACGGGGGAGACGCTGCCGGACGTGATCGAGGGCGTCTACTACGGCGGCGCCTGGTCTGCGGACGGCTCGACGTTCTTCTACACCACCCTCGACGACGCGATGCGCCCTTACCGGGTGTGGCGGCACCGGCTCGGCACCGGCCAGGACGACGACCAGCTGGTGCACCAGGAGGACGACGAGCGGTTCTTCGTCGGCGTCACGCTGACCCGCAGCAAGGCGTACCTGCTGCTCTACGCCGGCAGCAAGGTCACCACGGAGGTGCGCTACCTCGCCGCGGACGACCCGATGGGGGAGTTCCAGGTGTTCGAGGAGCGCCGGCAGGGCGTCGAGTACGACGTCCAGCACGCCGGTGACTGGTTCTACGTGATGCACAACGGCGGCGCGGAGAACTTCACCCTCGCCCGCACGCCGGCCGGCGCCACCGGCCGCGCGCACTGGGAGCCGGTCGTCCGGCACCGCGCCGACACCAGGCTGGAGGACGTCGCCGCGTTCCGCAGCCACCTGGTCGTCGGGCTGCGCAAGGACGGCCTCACCGGGCTGCGGGTGTTCCCGATCGAGGGCGGCAAGCTGGGGGAGCCGCACGACGTCGCGTTCGAGGAGCCGGTGTACACGGTGCACGGCGGCGGCAACCCGGAGTTCGACACCAGCACCTTCAGGTACGTCTACGCCTCGATGGTCACCCCGGCGAGCGTGTACGACTACCACGTCGCCAGCCGCGAGCACGAGCTGAAGAAGCGCACCCCCGTGCTCGGCGACTTCGACCCGGACGCGTACGAGAGCGCGCGGGAGTGGGCGACCGCGGCCGACGGCACCCTGGTGCCGATCTCGCTGGTCTGGCGGCAGGGCACGCCGCGCGACGGCACCGCGCCCTGCCTGCTCTACGGCTACGGCTCGTACGAGCACAGCACCGACCCGTACTTCTCCATCCCGCGGCTGTCGCTGCTCGACCGCGGTTTCGTCTTCGCCATCGCGCACATCCGCGGCGGCGGCGAGATGGGCCGGCAGTGGTACGAGCAGGGCAAGCTGGCGCAGAAGCGGAACACGTTCACCGACTTCGTCGCCTGCGCCGACCACCTGGTCGCGCAGCACTGGACCGCGTACGACCGCATCGTGGCACGCGGCGGCAGCGCCGGCGGGCTGCTCGTCGGCGCTGCCGCGAACCTGGCACCCGAGAAGTTCCGCGGCATCCTCGCGCACGTGCCGTTCGTGGACGCGCTGAACACCATCCTCGACCCGTCGCTGCCCCTTACGGTCATCGAGTGGGAGGAGTGGGGGAACCCGGTGGAGAGCGCGGAGATGTACGAGTACATGAAGTCGTACAGCCCGTACGAGAACGTGACCGCGCAGGCGTACCCGGCCATCTTCGCCACCGCGGGGCTGAACGACCCGCGTGTCGGCTACCACGAGCCGGCGAAGTGGGTGGCGCGGCTGCGGACCACGAAGACCGACGACAACGAGCTGCTGCTGAAGACCGAGATGGGGGCCGGCCACGGCGGCAAGTCCGGTCGGTACGACAGCTGGCGCGACGAGGGCCTCTACCTGGCCTGGGCCATCGACCTCGTCGGCGCGAACGGCTAGCTGTCGGCGGCGCCGCGTACGGTTGGCCCATGACCGGCGACGACGCGCTGCCGAGGCTCCGCGAGCTGTGCCTGGCGCTGCCGGAGGCGACCGAGCGGCTCAGCCACGGCGAGCCGACCTGGTTCGTCCGCGGCAAGAAGGTGTTCGTGATGTACGCGGAACACCACCACGACGACCGGGTGGGTTTCTGGTGTCCCGCGCCGCCCGGCGTGCAGGAGGAGATGGTCGACACCGAACCCGACCGGTTCTTCCGGCCGCCGTACGTGGGGTCGTCCGGCTGGCTCGGCGTCTACCTCGACGTGCCGCTCGACTGGGACGAGATCGACGCGATCGTCCGCGACGCGTACCGCAAAGTGGCGCCGAAGAAGCTCGTCGCCGAGCTCGACGCGCAGGAGGGCCAGGGGCGCCCGACGTCCTGACGGTCGCCCGATAGCAACGCGGTCTCGGGCCTGTGCTCGTGGCGCTGATGGTGGGCGTCGCCGGCATGACGCTGCTGGCACCTCAGGCCCGGGCTGACGAGTTCACGGACTTCGACGCCCTGTACGACGCACTGGCGACCTGCAGCAGTCCGTTCGAGGCGACACTTACCGGTGACATCGACGCGCCCGGCGGCACGCTGACCGTCCAGAACATCGTCATCGAATCCGGCCCACGGCTGACGATCGACGACAGCGCCAGCATCGGCGGCGCCCAGAATGCCAAGATCGGCGACATCACCATCACCGGCGCCACGGTCGAAGCAACCGGCGGCGCCTACGCCGCGGGCATCGGCGGCGGCAATTTCAGCCGCGAAGGCGGCAAGATCACGATCGACTCGGCGAAGGTCACCGCCACCGCAGGTAACTGGGCGTCCGGCATCGGTGGTGGGGCGCGCGGCGACGGCGACACGATCAGCATCACAGAAAGCACGGTGGACGTCGTCGGCGGATACGCGGATTCTGGCATCGGAGGTGGCGGCGCCGACGGCACCGCCGCCACGGTCAGCATCAGGGCTGCCACGGTCAACATCACCACGGGCGCGTTCGGCTCCGGGATCGGCGCCGGCTACGCCCTGACCGCCGGCGTCGGAGACGGGGCGACCGTCGACATCGACGCGGGTGCGGTGTGACCATCACCGGACCGGCCAACAGCCGCGTTCGGCGAGCTGACCCTCGCCGGCACCGTGCACCTGGACGGCGTGCCGTTGGAGCTCACCGACACGCCTGACGTCACCGAGGTCACGATCACCGGGACCGGCGAGCTGCTCGGCCCGGCCGGCGACGAGACCAACGCCGACATCACGGGTGCGGCGCCGGGGGGGGAGGTCGAGCTGACTGCGAAGGTGACCTGCCCGTCCGGGGACACACCCACGGGCACGGTGACGTTCCTCGAAGGCGATGCGGAGATCGGTACACCCGAGCTCGGCGAGAACGGCGCCGCGACGCTGACGACGACGAGGCTGAGCGGGGGTGAGCACCGCATCGTTGCGCGTTACCCGGGCTCGTCGAGATGCACTGCCTCGACGACCGCCCCGGTCACCGTCACACCGGAGTCTGAGCCGAGCAGCGACACGTCGCTGACGGTCGACCCGAGCGGGACCGGCCAGTCGAGGATCGGCTCCGCCGAGCTCGGCGAGAACGGCACATTACGGTGGCTCGGACGCGTGTCCCGCGTCCGGCCCGGTCACCCTCACCGTCACCGGCACCACGCCACGCCACCGGACGACGACGCCACTACCGCACCCGGCGACGTGCCGTACACCGGCGCTCCGCTGGGTCTCCTGCTCGCCCTGAGCGGCGCCCTCGTGGGCACCGGTAGCGTGCTGGCCGCCGCGGCCCGCCTGCGACGCTAGCCCGCGGTCCTGACCGGTCAGCTCGCGGGTGCCTCGGCGCAGGCCACCGCCTGGCGCTCGACGTCGGTCCCCGTGGTGCTCTCGCGGTCGGCGTGGTCGGCGTGGAACAGTGCCTGCTCGAGCAGCTGCTGCACGTGCACGTCGGCGGCGGAGTAGTAGACGAACGTGCCCTCCCGCCGGCCGCGGACCAGCCCGGCGAGCCGTAGCTTCGCCAGGTGCTGGCTGACTGCGGTAGGGGCAGCGCCGACCAGGTCAGCCAGGCAGGCGACCGAGGACTCGCCCTGCAGCAGCGCCCACAGGATCTTCATCCTGGTCGGGTCGGCGAGCAGTCGGAACGACTCGGCCGCGAGGTCCACCTGCTCCTCGTTCGGCATCCGGAAGCCGGAGATCGTCGAGTGCATGCGTCCCACCCTACGCCTATCCGCCATTACTTGCGTATCTGCGTGAATGCGCATATAGGATGGTCGTCGTGACGACGGAAACCGCGACCCGTGCCGACCGGGCCGGGGAGGCCCCGCTGCCGGGACCGTCTCGGTTCACGGGGTTCTGGCAGCTGTCCGAGGTGCGGTGGGCGACCGCCGCGACCGTGTTGTTCGCTGCGGGCCTGGTGAGCCAGCTCGCCGGCGCACCGGCGTGGTCGTGGTGGGCGCTCTACCTCGCCTGCTACGCGTGCGGCGGCTGGCAGCCGGGTCTCGCCGGCCTGCAGGCGCTGCGGGAGAAGCGGCTCGACGTGGACCTGTTGATGGTCGCCGCGGCGATCGGCGCGGCCGCGATCGGCCAGGTGCTCGACGGCGCGCTGTTGATCGTCATCTTCGCCACCTCGGGCGCGCTGGAGGCGTACGCGACCCGGTGCACGGAGGACTCCGTACGCAGCCTGCTCGACCTCGCTCCCGAGGTCGCCAGCCGCGTCCGGCCGGACGGGTCCACGGAGACCGTGCCCGCCGCAGAGCTGCGGGCCGGCAACACCATCCTCGTCCGGCCGGGCGAACGGGTCGGTGCGGACGGCCGGGTCGTCGAGGGTGCCAGCGACGTCGACCAGGCCACCATCACCGGCGAGCCGCTGCCGGCGACCAAGGCCGCCGGCGACGGGGTGTTCGCCGGCACCACGAACGGCACCGGCGCGCTGCGGGTGCGCGTAGACCGGGCCGCGACGGACACGGTCGTCGCCCGGATCGTGGCGATGGTGCGGGAGGCCAGCGCCACCAAGGCACGCACCCAGCTGTTCATCGAGAAGGTCGAGCAGCGGTACTCGGTCGGCATGGTGGCCGCGACCGTCGCCCTGCTCGTACTCCCGCTGCTGTTCGGCGCCGCGTTCGAGCCGACCCTGCTGCGGGCGATGACGTTCATGATCGTCGCGTCCCCGTGCGCGGTGGTGCTCGCCACCATGCCGCCGCTGCTTGCGGCGATCACGAACGCCGGGCGGCACGGTGTGCTGGTGAAGTCCGCGGTGGTGATGGAGCGCCTCGGCGCCACCACGCGGGTCGCGTTCGACAAGACCGGCACCCTCACCGAGGGCACGCCCCAGCTCGTCGAGACCCGGGTGCTCGCCGGTGCGACGGCCGATCTGCTCACGCTGGCCGCCGCGGCGGAGCACCCCTCGGAGCACCCGCTGGCGCGCGCGGTGGTGCGGGCCGCGCAGCAGGCCGGGCTGCCGTCGCGCCCCGCGGAGCGGTTCACGTCGCGGCCCGGCCGGGGCGTGTCCGCCCGGGTGGACGGGCAGCTGGTGGAGGTAGGGCGCCCTGACCACCTGCTCGACGGCGCGCAACCGCCGGCGGTCGCGGAGCTGGAGGCCGCGGGACAGACCGCCGTCGTGGTGCGCGTGGACGGACGGGTTGCCGGGGTCCTCGGGTTCGCCGACCGGCCCCGGCCGGACGCCGCGGCAGCCGTCGGCGACCTCACCGCGCTGACCGGACGGCCCCCGGTGCTGCTCACCGGCGACAACCGGCGCGCCGCCGACCGGCTCGCCGCGCAGGTCGGCGTCAACGACGTCCGGGCCGGCCTGCTGCCGCAGGACAAGGTCGCCGCCGTCCGCGCGCTCGAGGACGACGGCCAGCACGTGCTCGCCGTCGGCGACGGGGTGAACGACGCACCCGCGCTGGCCGCCGCACACACCGGCGTGGCGATGGGGCGGGCCGGCTCGGACCTCACCCTCGACACGGCCGACGCCGTCGTGGTGCGCGACGAGCTGACCACCGTCCCCGCCGTCATCGCGCTGTCCAGGCGCGCCCGCCGGGTCGTCGTCGCGAACCTGGTCATCGCCGCGGTGTTCATCACCGGCCTGGTGCTGTGGGACCTGCTCGGACACCTCCCGCTCGCCCTCGGCGTCGCCGGCCACGAAGGCTCCACCGTCATCGTCGGCCTCAACGGCCTCCGGCTGCTCCGCAACGGCGCGTGGCGCCGTGGCTAGCCGACGCGGTCAGAACTGGACGCCTCGGGTGAGGGCGCCGTCGGCGAGCAGGTTCGAGCCGGTGACGAAGCTCGCCGCCGGGCTGGCAACGAACGCCACGCAGCGCGCGATCTCCTCCGGCCTGGCCATCCGGCCGGTCGGGTTCAGCGCGAGCGCCTCGGCGAAGAACTCCGGGTTGTTCGCCTCCATGCCGGCCCAGACCCCGCCGGGGAAGTACGTGTTGCCCGGCGACACGCTGTTCGCGCGGATGCCCTTGGCGGCCAGCTGGTAGGCGAGCCCCTGGGTGTAGTGGATAAGCGCCGCCTTGAACGTGCCGTACGGGCCGGCGGCGAAGTCGATCTCCCGCCCGGAGACGCTGGCGATGGTGACGATCGAGCCGGCGAAGCTGCGCTCCAGGTGCGGCATGGCCGCGTTCACCAGCCGTACGGTGTGCATCATGTCGACGTCGAAGCTCGCCTGCCAGTTCTGCTCCTCGTCGCCGATGGCGAGCGCGCTCACATTCGCGACGAGGATGTCCACGCCGCCGAGTGCGGCGGCACTGTCGTCGACCCAATGGCGGATGCCATCGCCGTCACCGACGTCGACCGCCCGGCCGGCGACGGTGTGCCCGGCCGCGGTCAGCTCGCCGGCGTAGTCGTCGACGTCCGCCTTGGTGCGCGCGCAGAAGGCCACGGCGGCACCCTCGCCGGCGAGTGTCGCCACGGTCGCGCGGCCGATGCCCTTGGTGCCACCGGTCACCAGGGCGCGCAGGCCGGTCAGCTGTAGATCCATGCCGTTCCTCCAGTCGGGTCAGGAGATGGTTGTGGCGAGCTCACGCAGCCGCTGGTGCATCCCGCCGTACACGTCGGCGCGGGGGAGCAGCGCCTTGCGCACCTTCGTCGCGGCGCTGTAGTTGGCGTCCACCACGTTCGCCAGCGGCGCCTCGCTGATCTGCGTCAGCAGCTGGTAGCCGTCCAGCCCGTCCAGCCCGTAGAGCTCGCCGAACCAGCGGATCATGGCGACCTGGCTCGCGCGCCAGGCGTCCTCCAGCGGCCGGCTCGAGCCGATCACCGTCAGGTGCTCGTCGGTCTCCAACCGCGGCCACGCGGGCGCGCCGCCCTTGATCAGGTCGACCAGGACGCTGACGTGCATGGCGCCCTCCACCGCGGTGCCGCAGGCCTCGCCCTCGCCCTGGCGGTAATGGCCGTCGCCGACGGAGAACAGTGCGCCCTCCACGTTGACGCCGAGGTAGCAGGTGACACCGGCGCGCATCTCGGGCGTGTCCATGTTGCCGCCGAAGGTGTCAGGCACAAGCGAAGAACGCACCTCGCCCGCGGCCGGCGCGACGCCGACCGTGCCGAGCATCGGCGCCATCGGCAGCTCCAGCCGCAGGTCGCTGGCCTGGGCGACGAACTCGACCGTGCCCCGGTCGGTGTTCACCTGGTAGATCCAGGTGCGCTCGGCCAGCGGCGGCTGCAGCGTCGCGGTGCGGTCGGTGCTCGTCAGCCCACCGAAGAACGGGATGGTCGACGAAGCACCCCAGTCGCGGGCCGGCGTCAGGTCGACGAAGTGCAGGGCGAGCGTGTCGCCGGGCTCCGCGCCCTCCACGTAGAACGGGCCGGTCTGCGGGTTGACGAACGGCATGTTGAGCGACGTGCTCGGCATGTCCGTCACCTTGCGCAGCCGGCCGCAGAACGCGTCCTCGGTCCACAGCCGCAGCAGCGAGCCTGGGCGTACCCGGTGGGACGGTGCGACCCCGCCGAACGTCCAGGCGTACTGATCCGGCTCGGGGGTGTACTCGATGACATCCATGCGCCTGATGCTGGCACGCATCATGGCGCGGGTCCACCACACGACCGGCGGTCAGCTCTGTGTCGTGCCGTCGATCAGCTCACGGATGATGTCGGCGTGCCCGTTGTGCTGGGCGTACTCCTCGATCATGTGGACCATCACCCAGCGCACGTCGAGGCTGCCGTGTTTCGGGTGCGGCACCGTGTCGTCCAGCGCCAGCTCGGCGAAGACCTTCTGGCTGCGCGTGACCGCGGCTAGGAACCGCTCGACGTCGGCGGCCAGCCCCTCGCTGTGCTCGAGCCGGTAGTCCGCATCGTTGTCGACGCTGCAGTCATAGTGGTTCGGCTCTTCGCTGCCGGCGAGCACCGTGACGAACCAGTAGTGCTCCACCCAGGTCAGGTGCCGCACCAGGCCGTGCAGCGTGGTGAGCGAGCCCACCACCCGCTGCGCGGCCTGGCGTTCGTCGAGACCGGTCAGCTTGTCGAGCAGCTCGACGCGGTGGAACCGCAGCCAGGACGCGAGCGCCTCGCGCTCGCCGGCGACGGTCGGTAGCTCCTCGTGGGTGAGTGGCGACGTGAATCCCATGCCGGCATCATGCCGCACCACCGGCTCAGAGCAAGCTGGCGTACTGCTGGTTGCCCGCCTTCAGCGTGGGGTCGGTGCCGAGGTACGCGTGCTTCGACATGTCCGGGGTGTACACGCTCGCCGGCGTCCAGCGGTCCATCGCCTCGGCGACCGCCCTGATGTGGTGCGGGCCGGCACCGCAGCAGACACCGAGGTACCGCACACCCATCTCGTACGCCTGGCTGGCGAAGTCGCCCATCTCGTACCTGGTGCAGGTGAACGGGTCGAGCGCGGTGGGGAAGGGGCGCTGCTCGGGCAGCAGCGGGTCGGTCAGCGCCTGCATGGTGGGCTGGCTCGGCGTCGTGCGGTACGGCACCGGCAGCGCGGCGACGTGGCACGACACGGCGTCCGTGATGGTGCGGAGCAGCGGCAGCGTGGTGGCCGGGCCGCGGCCACAGTTCACGCCGACGACGTCTGCGCCGGCCTGTTCAAGCGCCTTGGCCGCGTCCGCCGCCGGGTACCCGTCCCTCGTGACGTCCTCGCGGTGGAACACCAGCGTGATCACCGTCGGCAGGCCGGACTCGCGCATCATCTCGACGCACAGCAGTGCCTCGTCGAGGTAGCTGAACGTCTCGCCGATCAGCAGCTCCGCGCCCTCTTCCACGGCCCAGCCGACCTGCTCGGCGAACATGCTCCTGACCGTCGGCCTGGCGTTCTCGTCCGCCCACAGGTTGGTGTTGCACAGGTTGCCGGCGAGCAGGGTGCCAGACTCCTCGGCCACGGCGCGCGCAATCGCGAGCGCATTGCGGTTCAGCGGTTCGAGGATGTCCTCCTTGCCCACCAGCCGGAGCTTCTCACGGTGGCCGTAGTACGTGAACGCCTCGACGATGTCCGACCCCGCGTGGACGAACTCACGATGCAGTGAACTGACGGCCTCGGGATGGTCCAGCACGACCTCGGGCACGAAGGCCCCGGCCTGCACGTAGCCACGACGCTCACACTCGAACAGGTATCCCTCGGCGCACACCGCACCGCCGGCATCGAGGCGTTCGAGCAGGCCAGGTTTGGGATCGGACACGAGAAACAAGTCCCCTCAGCTCGGGTGTGGTGTCCTTCTGCGACCGGACACCACCTACCCGCCAGACAACTCACTTCCCGATGACCGGTCAACGGCGCGTTGCATCGACGACAACCCTCGTTGAGCACGGGCGTGCCCGGGCAACAGAGTGCTGCAGGCGGCTCAGCGGGTGTGGCCGCGGCGCAGGCCGCGACCGGGGAGCGCCCCGGTGTGCGTGCCGCGGTCGAGCACGACCGTGCCGTTGACGATCACGTACTCGATGCCGAGCGACTGGCGGCGAGGTTGGTCGTACGTCGCGACCGCACGAACCCGCTCCGGGTCGAACACCACGACGTCGGCGGCGAACCCGTCGCGGAGCAGGCCGCGGTCGGGCAGACCGAGCCGGCCGGCCGGGAACGAGGTGAACTTCCGCACCGCCTCGGGCAGGCTCAGGTGGCGCTCCTCGCGCACGAACTCGCCGAGGATGCGCGGGAACGAGCCGTACGTACGGGGGCTCGGCTTGTCGCCGATGAACACCGAGTCGGTGCCGACCATGCCGAGCCGGTGCGTGACGAACTTCGCGAGCGTCGACCCGGTCGGCCCCGGCTGCACCTCGTTGATCCGCAGGTTCTCCTCGACCAGCAGGTCGAGGAACGCGTCGACGACGTCCTGCCTGCGCTCGCGCGCGACCGCGGCCATGGTCATGTTCTCGTACCTGCGGTTGTGCGGCTCGCCGAAGTGGCCGAGGCGCACCCACTCGTGCGCCGCACGCCAGGTGTCGTCGGGATCACCGTTCGCCAGCTCCGCCTTGAACCGTTCGCGACAGTCGGGGTCGGCCAGCCGCGCGAGCGTCGGCTCCGGCCCACCGGCCTGGATCCACTGCGGCAGCAGGATGGTGAGCCTGGTGCTGCTCCACTCGTACGGGTAGGCGTCGAAGGTCACGTCGACGCCGAGGCCGACCTCGCGCTCCAGCAGGTCGAACATCACGTCGGAGCCGCGCGGGTACTTCGCCTTGTGGTAGAAGTGCGTCAGGTGCAGCGGGCAGCCGCCCTGCCGGGTGATCTCGAACGCCTCCCGGAACGGGTCGAGGAACTGGTCGCCCATCCAGTACCTGACGTGCGTGTGGTACAGCCCGCCGACTCTCGCCGGCTCCTTGCACAGCTCGCCGAGCTCCTCGGTGGACGCGTAGCTGCCCGGCGGGTAGTCCAGCCCGGTGGACATGCCGAAGGCGCCCTCCTCGAGCGCCTCCCGCAGCATCGCGCGCATGTTCGCGACGGCCCGCTGGTCCGCGGGCACCTGGTCCCAGCCGAGCGCGGCGATCCGCAGCGCGGAGTTGCCGACCAGGCAGCCGATGTTCACCGCGACCTCGTTGTCGAACCTGGTCAGGTAGCTGGCCACGGTGTCCCAGTCGTAGCCGAGGTCGGGGCAGCCGTCCAGGCCGGCGTTGAACGTGACGAACCTGCGCAGCTCGTCCGGGTCGGTGAACGGCGCGTACGAGCAACCGTCCACGCCGATCAGCTCGGTGGTCACGCCCTGCGACACCTTCGGCAGGTGGGTCGGCTCGGCGAAGATCATCAGCCCGGAGTGCGAGTGCATGTCGATGAAGCCGGGCGCCACGACCATCCCCGTGGCGTCGATCACCCGTCCCGCCGGGGGCGGCTCGCCGTTACCCCTGAGGATCCGCACCCGGTCGCCCTCGACCGCCAGCGTCGCCGGGTAGCCGGGGTTGCCGGTGCCGTCCACCACCGTCCCGCCGGTGACGAGCAGGTCAGCCATGCATCACCCCTCGGCCGCATCGCTCGCGGGGACGCTGGCCGGCCGGCGGCCCCAGAAGTCCTGGATCACCTCGCGCGGTGGCGGTGGTGTCAGCAGCGAGACCACCACGTACAGCACGATCGCCACCGGGAGCGCGATCACGACCGCGCCGAGGTCCCCGGTGTCGACCAGCCGGTCGAGGAGCACGTAGACGGGGATGCCGCCGAGCATGGAGGCGAGCGCGCCGTACTTGTTGCCGCGCTTCCAGTAGAGGCCGAAGAGCAGCGGCGCCCAGAACGTCGCGGTGAGGCCGCCGAGCGCGTAGATCACCAGCGTCTCGAGGAAGGCCGGCGGTTCGAGCGTGAGCCACAGGACGATCAGCGTCATCACGATGCCGGCGACGACCGAGACGACCTTCACCTGCTTGATGCTCGCGTTCTTGTTGATGTAGTTGACGTAGATGTCCTTGGCGACCACGGACGTGTTCAGCAGCAGCATCGAGTCGATGGTGGACATCACCGCCGCGAGCGGCGCGGCCAGCACCAGCCCGGCGAGCGCCGACGGCACGTAGGTGAGGATCAGGTTCGGTATCGCCTGGTCCGGGGTGTCCAGGTCGGGGAACAGCCCGCGGGCGATCACGCCGAGGATCATGAACGTCGACGAGAACAGCGTCACCACCAGGACACCGGCGACGACCGCGCGGTACATGTCCTTCGACGTCCGGTAGGCCATCGCCCGCAGCATGATCTGCGGTTGTGCGACGCCGGAGAGCGAGAACGTGACGTAGCCGGTGATGACGATCGCGAACGCGCCGGTACCCAGATGCAACAAGTCCGGGTCGGTCTGCGCGATGTCGCGGTGCACCGGTTCCAGGTCGCCCACCCTGGCGATGATGAACGCCCAGAGCGCGATGGCGCCGGCGGTCATCGCCACGCCCTGCAGGATGTCGGTCATGACGACCGCACGGAACCCGCCGTAGATGGTGTACGCAGAGACCACCACGAGGAAGACGATCAGGGTGGTCGTGTAGGGCAGACCGGTCGCGGACTCGAAGATGCGTGCGCCGCCGACGAACTGCGGGGCGATGTAGACGATCAGGAAGAACACCGTCGCCAGCCCGCCGATGAGCACCACGGGGGTGCTGCGGTACCTGGCGCGGAAGAAGTCCATCGGCGTGATGAACCCGAGCTTCCTCGCGACGATCGCGAACTTCGCGCCGGTCAGCAGGAACAGGATGGCCATGGCGAGGTGTTGTGGCGCGACGGCGAGCGGCCACACGTAACCGGCATCGAACGCGAGTCCTGGCGCGCCGATGAACGTCCCTGCGCTGTAGAAAGTCGCAGCCGTGGTGAACAGCAGGGCGACCCAGCCGAGCTTCCGGCCGGCCAGGTAGTACTCGAGCATGTACGCCCTGGCGGTGGTCGCCTCTTGCCGGTTGGTGGCCCTCCTGGCCACGATGCCGAGGACCAACAGGACCACCAGGTACAGGATCCCGGTGATGAGCAGCGCGGTCATGCGGCCTCGTCCTCCGGCTCGGGCTCACCGGACTCGGTCAGCGGGATGTCGCGGAAGTAAGGGGTGAACCGCACCAGCACGAAGATGATGCCGACCACCACCACCTGCCAGACGATGAGCGTCCAGAACACCCACGAGGGGAAGCCCAGGACGTACGTGATCTCGGCACCCGGCCGGCCGAGGGTGAATCCGAGGGTCATGCTGACCGCACCGATCACCAGGTAGACGACCGCGAACAGCGCGGCCCCCTTCGCGGACAATCGGTACCGGGGATCCTCGTCGAAGGTCTCGTTGCCGCTCATGCCGGTCGTCCTCCTTATCGGGAGCGCCGCACGCAAAGTAAACCGTGACACGCCCACGAAGGGCGGTCAAGATCCACTGCAGCCGCAGTGTGCTGTCAGCGGCGGGGCCTACCGTAGGTGAACAGTGCATCGGGGGAGTGGGAGCGGAGGGAGGGCCATGAGCACACTCGAGAACAGGCCGAACACGGCGCTGCTCGTCGTCGACGTGCAGAACGGCGTCGTCGCAGGCACGCACGGACGTGACGCGGTCGTCGCGAACATCGGGAAGCTGGTCGGCAGGGCGCGGCAGGAGCAGGTGCCTGTGGTCTGGGTCCAGCACTCCGACGAGCAGCTGGCCAAGAACAGCGACGAGTGGCGCATCGTCCCTGAGCTGACACCGGACGACGCCGAGCCGCACGTGGACAAGAGCTACGCCGACTCCTTCGAGGACACCGCTCTCGAGACCGTGCTGGCAGGTCTCGACGTCGGGCGCCTGGTCGTCGTCGGCGCGCAGACCGACGAGTGCATCCGCTCCACCCTGCACGGCGCGCTCGTCCGCGGCTACGACGCGACCTTGGTCAGCGACGCCCACACCACCGAGGACCTGACGGAGCTGGGCGCACCGCCGCCGGACCAGGTCATCACGCACACCAACCTGTACTGGACCTACCACAAGGCCCCAGGCCGCACTGCAGGAACATCAACCACCGAGGCCGTCGACCTCGGCAACACCTCCTGACCCGCAGCCGCGCAGGAGGAGCGGAGACGGCCGCAGGCCGCCGGCGCCGGGCCCGACCACCAGCAACCACGACCGCGGGGGAGACGGCCGCGGGACACAGACACCCACGACCGGCCCCACCCTTGGGCGCGGTCTCAGCGGAAGTCGCGGCTGTGGGTGATGGTGGCTACGGGTAGGCGCTCGACGCGGTGGGCTATCAGGTTCGTCGTGCCTTCGCCGCGTTCCAGGCGGCCGTGGACGATCAGGGCCGCCGCGTCCAGGGCGACCTTGCGGTGCCGTTGCCAGGTGCCGGGCGGGCAGACCACGTTGACCAGGCCGGTCTCGTCCTCCAGGCTCAGGAACACCACGCCGCCCGCGGTCGGCGGTCGCTGCCGGTGGGTGACGACGCCGGCGACGCGCACCTGTGCGCGGTCGGCCAACCGCGGCAACGCCTCCGCCGGCACGACCCGCCGTGCCGCCAGTTCGGCGCGCAGGTGCTGGATCGGGTGGCTGGTCGCCGAAGCGCCCGTCGCCCACAGGTCGGCGAAGGTCTCCTCGATCGGGGTCATGGCAGGCAGCTCGGGCGCGGGCAGGCCGGGAGTGCTGCCGGCGAGCTGCCCGGGCCCGACACCCGCAAGCCCGCCGGCCGCCCACAGCGCCTCCCTGCGGGTGAGCCCGAAACAGCCGAACGCACCCGCTACGGCGAGCGCCTCGAGCGCAGGTACGGACAGCTGCGTGCGCCTGGCCAGGTCCTCCATGTCCGCGTACGGCCGGCCGGCGGCGACCACCTTCGCCTGCTCCTTGCCCAGGTTGCGGACGCTGGCCAACCCCATCCTGATCACCGGCTGCGACTCGACCGGCTGGTGCGGGTGCGCGCACTCCGGCGGGTGGTACTCCTTCTCCAGCGTCACCTCGGCCGCGCTTGCGTTGACGTCCACACCGCGGACCACGACGCCGTGCCTGCGCGCGTCACCGACCAGGGTGTGCGGCCCGTAGAACCCCATCGGCTGGTTGCGCAGCAACGCAGCGGTGAACACCGCGGGGTAGTAGCGCTTCAGGTAGGCGCTGACGTACACCAGGTGCGCGAAGCTCATCGCGTGCGACTCGGGGAAACCGAACCCGGCGAAGCCGTGCAGCTTGTGGTAGATGTCCTCGGCCGTCTGCTCGTCGACGTCGTTCGCCTGCATGCCGGCGAGCAGCCGCGCACGCAGCGCCTCGATCCGCTCCTGGACCGCTTGGAGCCCATCGCCTGCCTGAGCCGGTCGGCCTCCGCGGCCGTGAACCCGGCACAGTCGACGGCGATCTGCATCATCTGCTCCTGGAACAGCGGCACCCCGTAGGTACGCTTCAACGCCCGCTCCATCAGCGGATGCGGCGCGGTGCTCTCCTCCCGGCCGTGCCTGCGGCGCAGGTACGGGTGTACGGAACCGCCCTGGATCGGTCCAGGCCGGATGAGCGAGACCTGCACCACCAGGTCGTAGAACTCCTTCGGCCGCAGCCGCGGCAGCGCCGACATCTGCGCCCTCGACTCCACCTGGAACACGCCGATCGTGTCGGCGTCGCACAGCATCTCGTACACCTTCGGGTCCTCGGCGGGCACGTTCTCCAGCTCGAACGCGACCTGGTGGTAGACGGCCAGCAGGTCGAAGGCGTCGTGCAACGCGCTGAGCATGCCGAGCCCCATTTCGGCCGCAGTCACTGTGTCCTACCCAGGCCATGTCGTGTTCGTCATTGCTCACTACCGAGCGTCCGACCTAGGCCGCCGTCCGGTATGACATTTGTTTCGCTGTCGCGTTCCTGCGTACGTGCGTGACGAGAGTTACAAGGCGTGTTCGAACCCGTCGACGGAGGCAGCGGATGATGTGCCCGCTCCTTGATGACAGCGGTCCATGACTGCGCAGGCCGACGTGGCTCCGCGGACTTGCAGGAAGCAAAGGGCGCCGGCGCAATGGGAGGTCCGCCCGACCTCGTGTCGCACGGAATGTCGTGATCGCTCACACCTCCCCGGTTACCGGTCTGCCGAGCTGCGGCCCCATCGTGCGGCATTCCGACTGGTTCGCTGCTACCCGCGGCGACCCGCCGGCGACCGGTGATCGTGTGTCGTGCTGTCAGGCGCTGCTATAGATGTCGCGGTAGCGGGCCAAGGCGCGGCGTTGAAGGTCGTCTCCTGGTTCGCCGTCGAATCGGTTGGGGTCCAGGAGGTTGATCTGTTCGTTGGTGTCCTGTCCGTCCATCAACGCGACGAGCACTGCGGCGGCTCCCGCCGCGTGCGTGACCCAGATCGCCTCGGCCAGCCAGAGCCCTGACAGTGTGGCATGCGTGCCGAGCAGCGGGAGGTTATCCGGAGTCATCGAGAAGACGCCGTTGAGGCGCTCAGCCGGCTGCCAGCGTTGGTCGTCGGGGAGCAGTCGCATCGCCTTGTCGACGGCTTCGTCGAACAGGGCACCGGGCCAGTCCCGTTCGGCGTGATCAGCGACAGCTGTGATCGGCCAGGGGTGTGGTCATACGTTCCGAGGCCGTCGCGGTCGCCGTGATCCCGCGCGTAGACGTGATACTCGGGCCAGCGGACGAAGGGCGAGGGAGGAAACGGAGCAGTGTGACGGGTGCGGTAGACGTACGGGTGGGCCACTGGCGCGATCGGCGAGCTCGGCCACAGCAGGACCCCAGATCCCGCAGGCGAGCACAACGTCGTCGGCCGGCAGGGTCTGGCCACCTGCACGGACCGAGACGATCCGGTCGCCGCGGATGTCGATCGCGGTGAGCGGAGTGTCGGCGAGGAACCGCACGCCCACCGAGGCGGCCCGAGCACAGAGCTCGGACGTGAGGACGTCGGCCTGCGCTGTCCCGTCGGCGGGAAAATGCAAAGCAGCGGTCACCGACGCGGGATCGACCATGCGGGGCGCCAGCTGTGCGGCCTCGCGTGGCTCCAGCAGCGGGCCGGCAGGCCGGCTGCGGCCGCCGCGTCCGCCCGTTGGGTGAGATTCTGTGCGGCGGCAGGGCTCTGCGCGATTTCCAGCCCGCCCACCAGGTCGAACCCGGCGGCGCCGTCGCGGGGCAGCTCCCGGTAGACGCGGACGCTGTCTCGAGCCAGCTCGGTGAGGACGGACGCTTCGTTGAGGATGCCGACGAATCCCGGGGCGTGACCGGTCGAGCCACGCAGCTCGCCTTCCGGGGCTTGTTCGATGACCGTGACCTCGCCGCGGATGCGGGCGCCCAGCTCGGCCGCCACCGAGGCTCCGACAATTCCCGCCCCCACCACGATCACGCGCCTACTCATGTCCGCCACCCTTCGAGTCGTCAGCGGTGTTCTTGACAATACGGCCGTCCTGGACGACCACTGGGATATTCGCCGGTTCGGTGGGCAGGCCCGATATCGGCCATCGGGTCCCTGGGACCTCGCTCGAGCCACAGACCTCACTGGTAGTGCGTATGCCCGCCACGATGGTCGCCATCGGCGACATGCCGAACTCGACGGGGTGCGCGAGCTCGCGAAGGTTCTGCCCGTGCTGGCTGCGAGGCCGGCGTCCGTCCCCATCGCGACGCGCACACCGGCCTCGATCGCCGCAGGCAGGTTCACCCGCGTTTCCTCCTGCCAGCGCGCTGCCTTCCGATGAGCGTGGTCCCCGATCACCGCCGGTTGCGGCGGCCTCAGGCAGCACGGTGAGAGTCGGTACAAGAAGGGTGCCCAGTTCGGCGATCCGGTCGCCAGCTCACGCGTGACACCGTTTGCCATGTTCGACGCTGTGCACTCCCACCTGCACTGCGTTGGAGATCCCGACGGTACCGATCGCGTGCGCGCGCTCGATGACGTGGCTGCCGCTTCGGAGAGTCGGCAGCGACATGAGGAGATGGCCACGAAGGTGCGCCGCGTCCGGCGCATTGTCAACGCCGACACGACCTTCCGCGGAGAGAACCTCAGGCGCATCGGAGGCAGGGAGACAGCGTTGGCCCGGTGCCTCGCCCGCCGGGCAGGCCTGGACGCCGACGCCGATCGAATGCCGGTACTTGCCGTCGCGGTCTGTGCGGCCGCCAGCCGCATCGGAACCGACGAGTGGATGCTCGAGGACGACCCAGCGTCGACGCCTGGCAGCGGCATGTCGATAGGGCATTTGCCGGCGTCCAAGCTGGCGTGGACCTCCCCGGCACCCCAGGCCAACGCTGACACTGGACCCGCATTGCCGTCGGCAACGCTCAGCGCCGGCGGAGATCCTGAGGTGTGGGCTGGCCTGGGTCTCATGCCGATCTGGACCTGCCCGCCCCTTCGGTGCGGACAGACTCACGCGGGAACGGGTGTGGACCTCGCCTCACGTGGTCCTCCTGTCCCCGCGGGTCCGGGTCTTCGATGCCGATCGCTTGTCGGCACGTAGCCCGTGGCGTACCAGCGTGCGTGCCGTGTGGACGACGTCGTCTACGGAGGTGCGCCGAGGGTTCCACCACTCCGGTGCCCAGTTCAGCGCGCCGACGATGAGCATCCGCGCGGAGAGCAGGTCGACGTCGGGATTGGCAATACCAGCGGCGTGGACGTCGGCGACGAGCTCCTCCCACAGCTTTCCGTACTGCCGCTGCTCGGCGAGCATCCGACGCCGCATCCCCTCGGGGAGCTGGCCGAGGTTGCGGATCGCCGCCATCGTGTAGTCCGACAGTTCGAGCACCACACGCAGGTGCGCTTCGACGGCGGCACAGAGGCGGTCGAGGGGAGGGGTGTCGGCGGGGAGGGCGTCGAGTGCCTCGCGGACGTGTTGCTGGGCGCGTTGCTGGCCGAGCCTGACGACCTCTTCGATCAGCTCGTCGCGGGAGTCGAAGTAGTAGTACAGCGCGGGGGCCTGCAGCTCGGCGACGTCCGCGACGTCGGACAGGCGCGTGCCCGCGTATCCCTTCTGGCACAGCACGGACGCAGTGGCGTCCAGGATTCGTTCGCGCGTGTACCCGGATTTGGTGGCGCCCTGGTCACCCTTCTTGGCCATGCTCGCGATCCTAGACGGCAAGGTGTCGCATTCCGGCGAGTCGTTGCTATTTAATCTGTATTAGATTAAGCTCGCGGTCGAGTCTTGGTCCCACAGCACCCAAGGGAGGGAAAGCTCGTGGCGACATTCACCACGACAGCAGGAGCGGAGGCGCTGGTTGCCTCGCTCAACGAGAACGAGGCGTTCGAACGCGAGACGCGCTGGTTCGACGGCAGTGTGCTGCTGGAGTCGTCGGGCGGGCAGTGCTGGCTGAAGGTCTACCGCGGCAAGGTGATCGACCACCTGCCGTTCATGCCGCCGCTCGGGTACACGTTCAAGGTATCCGGGCCGGACGAGGCGTGGGCGGAGCTGGTGGCGGGACGCCGCCTGTTCGCCGACCTGGTGACCCCGGGACAACGGTACTTCGCCGATGACCCCGAGCTGGCGACACTCGGCGTGATGACGTCCGACCTGAGGGTCGAGGGGAACGTGATGGAGGCGAACCGGCTCACCGAGGCGGTGTACCAGCTCGCTGAGACGTACGCGCGCACAGCGGCAACGAGGAGTTCGTGATGAGCTACGGGATCTGCGACATCACCGGTCACTACATCGACGTCGACGGCACGCTGACGTTCTACGATGAGCTCGGTGACGGGCCCGCCATCGTCTGCGTGCATACGGCCGGCGCGAGCAGCCTGGAATACCGGTACCTGCTGGCCGAGCTCGCCGACCGTGGCTACCGTGCGATCGCGCTGGACCTGCCCGGCCGTGGACGCACCTACCCGGCGGGCTGGGAGGTCACGACGAGGATCCACCCGCACGCGGAGTTCGTGCACCGGTTCACCCAGCTGGTGTGCTCGGGGGGGCGTCCCGTGATCACGGGGTCGTCGATCGGCGGCGACATCACCCTCGACATCGCCGCGCACCACGGCGAGGACTACCTGGCGGCGATCCCGATGGAGGGCGCGGCACGCACGCCGACCTTCCCGGACCCGAGCGAGTACATGTACCCGTCCTGGACGCCGGGCTGGCAGGACCTGATGGAACGCGTGTCCGGCGCATCGCTGAACCGCGCGTGCCCGGCGGAGAAGGTCGAGGAGCTCCGGTGGATGCACCGCAATGCCCAGGTCAGTGCAGTGGGCGACCTGTGCGGCTGGGCCAACCACGACATCCGTGACGTCCTGCCGGGCACGCGCTGCCCGGTGCTCGTGGTCAAGGGTGCCGACGACTTCTGGCTCCCCGAGGAGCTCGTCGACGAGACGGTGAAGCTGCTGCCTGACGGTGAGAAGCTGGTCCTCGACGGTATCGGCCACTACCCGATGTTCGAGGACCCAGCCCGTATCGCTGACGTCATCGTCGACTTCGTCCAGCGTGTGAACTCTCGTGCGGTCGGCGCGGCGACCTGACGCGCTTACCGACGTCGACCAGCTACGGGCGGTCGTCGGCGGCGAGATGGGCACCGCATCTTGGGTGTCGGTCAGCGAGGACCGCATTGCCCAGTTCACTGCCGCGACCGACGACGACCCCTAGCCCGGCACCACGACGGTGCCGGGCTTCTTGTTGTTAGCGCTGATCGCGAAGTTCCTGCCGCAGGTGCTGCCCCTCGGTGGTGTACGCATGGTGGTGAACGACGGCCTGGACCGGGTGCGCTTCCCAGCGCCGCTACCCGCCCATACTCGGGTAAGAGCGACGGCGCGGCTGCTGGACGCCGTCGAGATCGACGGCGGCGTGCAGGTGAAGGTGCGCTATACGATGCTGCCGGAGCGTTCGGCGACGCCGGTGTGCATCGCCGACCACCTCACGAGGCTGTATTTGGATCCATCCCACGACCTCGCGTCCCCAGCGATGCGTACTGGTCGCGCAGAACGCGCTTGAGTACCTTGCCCGAGGCGTTGCGGGGGAGCTCGTCGACGAGCACCACGTGTCGCGGGCATTCGTAGCCAGCGAGCTGGCCGCGGCAGCGCGCCACCAGCTCGTCTGCGGTGACCGTCATGCCGGGGCTGGTGACGATGACCGCGCATGGGCGTTCACCCCACCTGGCGTCCGGGATGCCGATGACGGCTGCGTCCTTCACCGCCGGGTGATCGAGGAGCACCGCCTCGACCTGGGCGGGGTAGATGTTCTCGCCGCCGCTGATGATCATGTCCTTGACACGGCCGACGACGTAGAGGTGACCGTCGGCGGTGAGCCGGCCGAGGTCGCCTGTTCTGCACCAGCCGTCGACGAACGTCGCCGCCGTTGCCTCGGGCTTGTTGTAGTAGACGCCGCACGTCGCTGGGCCGCGGACCCAGATCTCGCCCTCCTGGTCTGCTGCGGCGTCCGCCGCGAGGTCGTCGAGGCGCGCGATGCGTACTTCGACCAGCGGCATCGGTGTGCCGACGCTGGCGGGATGGGTGTCGAGGTCGGCGGGGTCCATGACCGTGGAGATCGGGCCACCCTCGGTGAGTCCGTACGCTTGCTCCAGCGAGACGTCGGGGAGCGCCTGCCGCATCTTGGTCACCGCCCACGCCGCCATCGGCGACCCACCCGTCACGACCCGGCGCAGGCTGGGCAGGTCGAGCGCGCCGGGCGCGTCCGACGTGAGCAGGTCGTAGATGACGGAAGGGACGAGAAAAGTGTCCGTGACACCGTGTCGTCGCACCATCGCGGCGATCCGTTCAGGGCGCAGGCCGGTCGAGCGCATCATCACCGCGTGGCCGCCGAGCATCAACGCCGGCAGCGCCCAGTCCTCGACCGCGCTCACGTGGTACATCGGCGTGGTGGACAGGCAGACGAGATTCTTGTCGTACTTCCATTGCATGACCTGGATGGCGCATTGCCACAGCGTCGTGTCGTGCGACCACAACGCGCCCTTGGGGCGTCCCGTGGTGCCCGACGTGTACATGATCATGCACGGGTCGGTCGCCGCCGGGTCATCAACCGGTGGTTCGGTAGCCGGCTGCGTCGCGAACGGGTCGGCGCCTTCTGTGAAGGCCACCGGCGTCAGGTCGGGCAGCACGCCGAGCATCTGGCGCAGCTCGCCGGTGAAGGCGTCGTCGAGGCACAGTACCGTCGCGCCTGAGTCGCGCAGTGCGTAGTCGAGCTCGGCCGGCGCCAGTCGCCAGTTCAGCCGTACGGCGATCGCCCCGATCCTCGTGGTGGCGAGGTAGGCGGCCCAGTACTCGAGCGAGTTGCGCATCAGCAAGCCGACACGGTCGCCCGCGGTCACGCCGAGGTCGAGCAGGCCGTTGGCGTACCGGTTGACGTTGGCGACGAGCTCGCCGTACGTCCACGTGGGCCCGTCTTCCAACGACACCGCGGGACGGTCGCGGTAGCCTGCCCTCGCCCGCTGCGCCACGCTGCGCAGCACGCTGCTGGTGAACATCGCTCAGCCTTCCAGCCTGGTCCGGACGACGAAGTCGTCGAGGTCGGCGCGGCGCGTGAGCGCCCAGTAGTCGACGATCCGCCAGGGTGAGTTGGTGACGACGCGCCCGTTGCGGTTCCGGTACCAGGTGTCCATGCCCGGATGGGTCCAGATCATCCGCGCGTGTGCGTCGTCGAGGTCGCGATTGTACCGCTCTGTCACGTCCGCGCGTGGCTCGACGGACGTGATGTCTGTGTCGATCATCTGCGCGACCAGGTCGACGATGTACCTCACCTGGCACTCCGCCACCGTGATGTAGCTGCCGCCGTGCCCGAGGTTGGTGTGTGGGCCGTAGGTCAAGAAGAGGTTGGGGAAGTCCGGTACCGTGATGCCGAGGTACGCGTACGCGTCGTCGTCGCCCCAGACGCCCCTGAGGGTTCGTCCGGAACGCCCGCGGATGCCCAGCTCGCCGAGCAGCTTGCGTGCCTCGAAGCCGGTCGCGAACACGACCACGTCGGCGGGGCGTTTGCGGCCGTCGGACGTCTCCACGCCGGTACGGGTGAACCGCGTGACGGGTGCTGTGACGAGTTCGACGTTCGGCCGGCGCAACGCCTTGAACCAGCCGTTGTCGAGCAGCATCCGTTTGCCGAACGGTGGGTAGTCGGGCAGTGTCTTTGCCTGCAGGTCGGGGCGGCCGTCGAGCTCGCGCATCAGGTATCTGGTGAAGTACGTGCGGTGGCCGTCGTTGACCGCGTTGACGGCGTGCTGTCCGAGACCCCAGTCGGGGTCGATCTGCAGCGATGCGTGTGTCTTGTCGTTGAACGTCCACGCCAGTCGCACGCGGTACCAGGCGCGGTAGTACGGCACGTGAGTGATCAGCCAGTCCTTACGCGGGCTGACCGGTTCGAAGTAGTTGGCGTTCGGCGCGACCCACTGTGGGGAGCGCTGGTAGACGGTGAGGCTCGCGACCCGGTCGGCGACGGCGGGGACGATCTGCATCGCGCTCGCGCCCGTGCCGACGACGGCGACGCGCTTCCCGGTGACGTCGAGGCCGTCTGGCCAACGCGCGGAGTGAAACACCGGGCCGGTGAAGTCGGCTGCTCCTTCGATGTCGGGCACGGCGGGGCGGTTCAGCTGGCCGACCGCGGTCACGACGGCGCGCGCGGTGAATCGGTCCGTACCGCCGTCAGGGCCGACGACCGTCACCGTCCAGCGCTGCGCAGTGTCGTCCCATTCGATGGCTGTCACCTCGTGGCGGAGCCTGATGTGGGGCCACAGCTCGAAGTGATCGGCGAACTCCTCGAGATAGCGCGCGAGCTCGTCGCGTTTCGCGAAGTGCGCAGTCCACCGGCGCGGAAAGTACGAGAACGAGTAGAGGTGGCTCGGTGTGTCGACGCCGGCGCCTGGGTAACGGTTCTCCAGCCACGTCCCGCCAACAGTCGCGTTCTTCTCCAGCACAGTGACAGGCACGCCCAGCTCACGGAGCTTGACCGTCGCGGCGAGCCCGGAGACACCGGCACCGATCACGACGACCGGGAACCCCGCCGCTCTCTCGGTGTCGACGACCCGTGACCGCGCAGGAGCGAAACCCAGCTCCTCTGCCATCATCGGCTCGAAGTCCGGTGCGACCTGCTCACCCATGCACACCGAGAGCATGGTCGTCAGCAGGTCGCCGCGCGGTGCCGGGACGGTGACCGGTCGGCCCTGGTCCCAGGCGAGCACGGCGGTGGCTGCCGCGTTCCGCACACGTTGCTGGAGGTCCGGGGACAGACCACCGTCGTCGTGGTCGCTCATGCCGGGAATGCGGGTGGGCAGATATGGCTCGCGCAACCAGCTACGGTTGCCGCTCAGCTGGAACAGCACCATCAGCAGTGTGGGCACGTTGGCCTCGACGAGGGTGTCACGCAGAGTCGCCTCGTCGAGGGAGGTAATGCGTTCCGCGGCTCTCGGCACGGTAACCTCATTCCTGAATCTAATGTAGATTAGAATCAAGATGAGGATGGTGGCAAGCGAGCTGGTTGGGTAGAGCGCTCAGTTCGCGCACTTCGGCTACAGGCAGCGATGGCTGGTCGATCTGACGCGCTGCCAGGTCGACCGTGCCCTTGGCGTCACGGTCTCCAGGCTGGAGTCGCCGCGGGCTCCTCGGCATGCCAACACGTGTGGTGTTTCAGATCGGTACACCCCGCGGTGGCGGCTGCGGCCGCACACTGCATCACACGGTCCCGCCGTTACGGACAAAGGAGTATCGAGATGGCGGTCTCTTCCGAACCTCAGCAGTCGAAGACCTCAACTGACGCAGATACGCTCAGGAGCCTCTACGCGGACTGGACCGAGATCCTCGCGTCGACACCGGACCTGAACATACGGTTGCTCCGGAGCATCTTCGACGAGTGGCACCAGCCCACCCGCGAACCCGAGAACGTCACCTACAAGGAGGAGACGATCGGTGGCGTACCTGGCATCTGGGCCCTGCCCAGCGGTGCCGACCGCGCCAAGGTCCTGCTCTACACTCACGGCGGCGGCTTCGCCGTAGGGTCGGCGGCCAGTCACCGCAAGCTCGCCGCGCACGTCGCGCGAGCGATTGGCGTCACAGCATTCGTGCTCGATTACCGGCGAGCACCGGAACACGTCCATCCGGCGCAGGTCGAAGACGGTGTCGCGGTGTTCCTAGCGCTCACCGACCGAGGGATCGCGCCGGCCGACATCGCGACCATCGGTGACTCAGCCGGCGGGAACCTGGCCGTCGCGATCCCGTTGGCACTGCGTGCTGACGGCCGGCCACTGCCCGGGCGGGTGATCGCGTTCTCGCCGTGGCTGGACATGGAGAACAAGGGGAAGACGTTGGTCACCAACGACGCCACCGATGCGTTGATCACGGTCGGTTTGCTCGAGGGCATGATCGCCGGCGTGCTTGGTGGCACGGTCGCTCCCACGACGCCGTTGGCGAATCCCTTGTATGCCGACTTCACCGGTTTCCCGAGGCTCTACGTCAACGCTGGTTCGGTCGAGTCACTCGTCGACAACGCCACCCGGCTCGCCGCGAGCGCCGACGCTGCGAGCGTCGACGTGACGTTGTCCGTCGTCGAGGGTATGCAGCACGTCTTCCCCTTCCTCGCTGGCCGCGCACCGGAAGCGGACGAGGAGATTCGACGGATCGCCGTCTGGTACCACGGCTGACCGTGTCAGGCCTATCGACACCTACCGAGCAAAGGAGCATCACTGATGGCTGCCAGCAAGACGAGCACGGACGTCGACGCGATCGTCGTGGGCGCGGGATTCGGGGGCATCTACATGCTCCACAAGCTACGCAATGAGCTCGGCCTCACCGTCCGGGCGTTCGACAGGGCCAGCGGCGTAGGGGGCACCTGGCACTGGAACCGATACCCAGGAGCATTGTCGGACACCGAAGGTTTCGTCTACTGCTACTCCTTCGACAAGGATCTGCTCCAGCAGTGGACCTGGGACACCCGTTACCTCACGCAATCACAGGTCCTGGCCTACCTGGAACACGTCGTCGAGCGTTTCGACCTCGGCCGTGACATCCAGCTGAACACCGGCATCACGTCCGCCGTCTTCGACGAGTCGAGGAATGCGTGGGAGGTCCGCACCGACACCGGCGAGACGTTCACCGCGCGGTACCTGGTGTCTGCCCTGGGGCTGCTCTCTGCGACGAACATCCCGGACATCGCCGGGCGGGACACGTTCGAGGGGGAGGTCTACCACACCGGCGCCTGGCCCGAGGAACACGACCTTGCCGGCAAGCGAGTCGGCGTGCTCGGCACGGGTTCCACCGGATGTCAGGTGATCACCGCGCTCGCGCCGGAGGTCGGGCACCTCACCGTCTTCCAGCGTTCGGCACAGTACAGCGTCCCGATCGCCAACGGTCCGGTGACCGAAGACTATGTTGCGTCGGTCAAAGCGAACTATGACCAGGTCTGGGACGGCGTGCGCAACTCGGTCGTCGCCTTCGGCTTCAAGGAGAGCGCCGTCGCGGCGATGAGCGTTTCGGAGGAGGAACGGCAACGCGTCTTTGAGAAGGCATGGGAACGCGGTGGCGGTTTCCATTTCATGTTCGGTACGTTCAGCGACATCGCCACGGACCCGGAGGCGAACGAGGCCGCGGCGTCGTTCATCCGAGCCAAGATCGCGGAGATCGTCGAGGACCCGGAAACCGCGCGCAAGCTGACACCGACGGACCTCTACGCCAAGCGACCACTGTGCGACCCGGGCTACTACGAGACGTTCAACCGCGACAACGTCTCGCTGGTGGATGTCAAGGCCAACCCGATCGCCGAGATCACGCCGAAGGGTGTGCGGACCGAGGACGGCCAGGAACACCAGCTCGACGTGCTCATCTTCGCGACCGGCTTCGACGCGGTCGACGGCAACTACACCCGGATCGACATCCGCGGACGCGGGGGAAGGTCCGTCAAGGAGCACTGGAAGGACGGACCGACCAGCTATCTCGGCATTTCGACGACGGGCTTCCCGAACCTGTTCATGATCCTCGGACCCAACGGGCCCTTCACCAACCTGCCGCCCAGCATCGAGGCCCAGGGTGAGTGGATCTCCGAGCTGATCAACAACGCGGAGCGGTCGGGTGTGACATCGATCGAGGCGACCGCGCAGGCAGAGGAGGGATGGACCACCACCTGCCGCGAGATCGCGAACATGACGCTGTTCCCCAAAGCGGACTCCTGGATCTTCGGCGCCAACATCCCCGGCAAACCCAACACCGTCATGTTCTACATGGCTGGCCTGCAGGCCTATCGCCAGCAGCTTGCCGAGGTGACGAGCAACGGCTACGCGGGCTTCGAGATGGCTCCATCGGCACAGGTCTCGTAGGACGAGCCTCATAGGACGAGCTGTTACGCGGCCTGGGTCGTCCGCTGGCCCTGAACCCGTCGCCCCACGGAAGGACTCTTCAATGGATGCGCAGACCGTCATACTCGGGGTCGCCATCGCGTACTTGGTGGTAATGATCGGCATCGGACTCTGGGCGAACTCCAAGATGACGTCGTCGAAGGAGTTCCTGGTCGCCGGCCAGTCACTGGGATTCTTCGTGATGGCGATCGCCTCGTTCTCTTCGATCCAGAGCGGCTGGGGCATGGTGGGTGCCAGCGGCACCACGTCGGCATGGGGTCCCGCCGCGTTGGTGGCCGGGGCGTTCCTCGCGCCGTTGGGGCCGTTCCCGACGGCCGCGCAGACGGCAGCCTCGCGATCACCTGGCGGCGCAGCGGCGTCGAGGGAGCAGAGACCGCCCCGCCCCTGTTCCGTTCTGGAACATGATCGTCGCCGGGATCGATGAGATCATGTGCTCAGAGCCTCTGTTCAGAGTCGAGGAGTGGCTGTGTACGCGTACGCCGTAACCGAAGACGACACCACGGTTCGGCAGGTCGAACTGCCCGACCGTCCACCACGGGCCGGCGAGGTCACCCTGCGTGTGCTGCACGTAGGTGTCTGCCACACCGACACCCATCTCCGGCAGGGGTACTACGATCTCGGGCGGCGCGGCAGGCTCCGGCTCACCGACCGTGGCATTGCCTACCCGCTGGTCATGGGTCACGAGATCGTGGGCAGGGTCGAAGCCATCGGTCCCGACGTCCGCGACGTCGCTGTCGGGGAGGAGCGGCTGGTCTACCCGTGGATCGGCTGCGGCTCGTGTCACCTCTGCGCTGCCGGCTTGGACAATCACTGCGGCTCCGGCCGAACGATCGGGGTGAACAGACACGGCGGCTACGCCGAGCTCGTGACCGTCCCCGACGAGAAGTTCCTCATCGACATCTCCGGACTGGAGCCTGCCTGGGCGGCCACCCTGGCCTGCTCAGGTGTCACCGCGTTCAGCGCCGTGAACAAGGTGCTGCCGTTGCCGGCCGACATGCCCGTCGTCGTGATCGGCGCGGGAGGAGTCGGGCTGACCGTGGTCGGTGTTCTTGTCGCGCGTGGGCACCGCAACGTCTGCGCCGTCGACATCAATGCGGCGAACCTCCGGCTCGCGTCGGCTGCAGGCGCGACGACAACACTGGTGGTGGACGGAGACCGGGCGCAGCAGGATCTGTCCGAGGCATGTGGCGGGCCGGTCCGTGCCGTGATCGACGTCGTGAACAACACCCAGACCGCCGAACTGGCCTTCAACGCGCTCGGCAAGGCCGGCAAGCTCGTGCAGATCGGGCTGTTCGGCGGCGAACTCACCGTGCCGACCGCCCTCATGGCGTTGAAGATGATCACCATCCAGGGCAGCTACGTCGGCACACTCGACGAGCTGCAGCAACTCGTGACGATCGCACGGACCAGTGAGCTACCACGCTCACCGGTCGTGCCTGGCACGCTGGACCTCGCCGGCGTCAGCGGTTCCTTGACCGATGTCGCCAACGGAGGGGTCCCCGGCCGGATCGTGCTCTCGTCATGAACACCAGCGCCGAACCGTGGCCCACCGGACCCGCAGCCGACCAGCAACGCATCCGGCAGGCGAAGGACGACCTGCTGAGCAATGGCCTCCTCGCCGTGCGACCGTCAGCGGTGGGCGTGAGAGACGTCATCGAGCGCAGCTGGCGGCGTTCCCTCGGTGACACTGTTCCGACGAGACCTGACGAGATCCCCTACCAGGAGATCGACGGACACGAGCTGGAACTGGGGAGAGCCGCGGCCACGGTCTTCGACCGGCTCAGCGACCACATCGGCGAGGTCCGGGTCGCGATGTTCCTCAGTGACCACACCGGCAAGATCATCATGCGTCGAGTGAGTGAACCCAGCCAGCGCAGCGTGCTCGATAACGCCTTCGCGGCGGAGGGGTTCGACTTCTCGGAGACCTCGATCGGGACGAACGGCTTGGGCACCGTCATCGCGGAACGCCGTCCGCTCGTCGTGCGGGGCAGCGAGCACTACAACGACATGCTCGAACCCATCACCTGCGCCGGCACTCCAGTCTTCGAACCCTTCACAGGGCGACTGGTAGGAACGTTCTCCCTGGCCTGCTACACCGTCGATGCGACACCGCTCACGTACGCCGTTGCGATCGATGTCGGTCGTCAGATCGAGAGCAACCTGACCGCGATGCGCGGCGCCAAGGAGCGTGCCCTCATCCAGGCATACCTGGTCGCCAACCAGGGAGAGCACGACCCCGTCCTCGTCGTCAACGAACGGGTGATGTTCGCCAACACCGCAGGGCTGACCTACGTGAGCAGCGACTCACACGCCTTGTTGTGGACACACCTGTCCGACGCCCCGCTGGAGCGGGGACCACAACGGATCGGGATTCCGTTGCCCACCGCATGGCGCGAGGCTGTGGTGGAGCGGGTCGACGGGAGCCACGAATCCGATGCCGCATACTGCGTCCGCCTGCTCCCGGCCGACCACGACCCGCCGCACCGGGCCGGCACGGTCTTGACCGGATCGGCGATCCGGCTGCCGGCGGCGTCGCTGAGTGTGACGCCGGACGTCCAGACGCAACTCATTGACGCCATCTGCAGTCGGGACTGCGTCGCGATCGACGGCGGACCAGGGACGGGCAAGTTCCATGCTGCGTCCGCGGTTTACCGTACCTTCCGCACTCACGTGTCGCCGCTTGTCATCGACGTCTCCTGTCATCGTCGGGACGACGAGTCCGGCTGGTTCTCTGCTGCGAGCGAGGCGCTCGCCGAGGACAGGCCGGTGATCCTGCGGCATGTGCAGGATCTTGAGCCGCGTGAGGTTAACAGGGTCAAGGCGCTCGTCCAATGCCAGGATTCCGCAGGTTCTACCGCCACTGCGGGTGATCGCTGTGCTGCGCTGGTCATGACGGTCGATCTGGATGCGGCGGAAGAGCACGTCCAGTCCTTAGTGGGCCAGCTGGCGACCATTGTGCGGTTGCCGACGTTGCGTGAGATACAGCAACAGATCCCGCAGTTGGTGGGCCACATCCTGACCGGTCTGCCGGACGGGCGTCGGGAGACGACGTTCTCCTCGGAGGCGCTGCAGGCGCTGATCGCGTGGTCGTGGCCAGGGAATGTCGCCGAGCTCTCCCGGACCGTCGAGGATCTTGCTTGCCGCATGCCGGGAGGGGTGGTGCGGCTCACGGATCTCCCGACACGGCTGCAGCACGCCCGGTCCCGTCGTCAGCTGACCCTGATGGAAGACGCGGAACGGCAGGCCATCATCTCGGCGCTGCACCGATCCGGCGGAAACCGAACCGAAGCCGCCCAGGCACTCGGTATCGGCAGGACAACGCTCTACCGCAAGATGGTGGCACTGCGCATCGACGCATGAACGGCACGAACGCAACAGCACGCATGTTCCGTATCGGCACAACCGCAACCTCTGCCGGTCTCCGAGACTATGAGTCTGGTCGGCATGCACGCGACGAAGGGAGGGACCATGGGCGACTATGTCACGCGTCATCCGGGGACCGGGACCGTGCTCAAGGTGTTTCCCGTCGCGACGGCCGCGGAGATCGAGGACGTGCTCGAGGAGTCCTCTGCTGCCTACCGGATGTGGCGAGTGACCTCCTTGCGGCAGCGCGCCGAGGTGTTGCGCCGGGTCGCGGCCCTGTATCGTGAACGCTCTGAAGAGCTCGCGTTGACGGCGACGCTGGAGATGGGCAAACCCGTCACCCAGGCCAAAGGCGAGATCGTGCTGACGGCCGACATCTACGAGTACTACGCCGACCACGGCGAACGGTTCCTGGCCGACGAGCCGCTGGAGATCGCCGGCCGGGGCGAGGCGTTGGTGCGAACCGAGCCGATCGGACCACTCGTCGGCATCATGCCGTGGAACTACCCGCACTATCAGGTCGCCAGGTTCGCCGCTCCGAACATCCTGCTCGGCAACACGGTCGTGTTGAAGCACGCCCGCAACTGCCCACAGTCCGCCCTGGCCATCGAGGCGCTGATGACCGACGCCGGGCTGCCCGCCGGCGTGTATGTCAACGTGTTCGCCGACAGTACGCAGATTGCGCAGATGATCGCAGATTCCCGTGTCCAGGGCGTGTCGCTCACCGGCTCGGAACGAGCGGGATCGGCGGTTGGTGAGGTCGCCGAACGTCACCTGAAGAAGTACGTGCTCGAGCTCGGCGGGTCCGACCCGTTCATCGTGCTCGACGGCCACGACCTCGACGCGACCGTCGCCGCGGCTGTGAACAACCGGCTGACGAACGCTGGCCAGGCATGCACCGCATCCAAGCGCTTCATCGTGTTGGACGACATCTTCGACGCGTTCGTCGGCAGGTTCGCGACGGCGATGCGTGCGCAGGTTCCCGGCGATCCCGTCGACCCGGACACCACGTTCGGGCCGTTGTCGTCGCGCGAGGCCGTCGACGAGCTCGCCGCGCAGGTCGACGACGCGGTCGCCAAGGGCGCGACCGTACTCACCGGCGGACACCGGATCGCCGGCGCGGGCTCGTTCTACGAGGCAACCGTGCTCACCGACGTGACCCCTGCCATGCGCGCCTATCGGGAGGAGTTGTTCGGGCCGGTCGTCCACCGAGCGGCTTCGGCGGATGCCGCCGTCGCCCTCGCGAACGACACGCCGTTCGGGCTGGCCGCTGCGGTCTACACGCTCGACATCGACCAGGCCCGTGCGCTGGCCGAGCGGCTCGAGGCCGGCATGGTGTGGATCAACGGCACCAGCAAGAGCGCACCCGACCTCCCGTTCGGTGGCGTCAAAGCCTCCGGGGTCGGACGCGAGCTGGCCAGGTACGGCATCGAGGAGTTCGCGAACAAGAAGCTGGTCCGTGTCATTGGTTGACTCAGCGAGGAGAGTATCGACCATGGGTAGCACGGCCACAGCCTCGAAATCCACCGGCCAACTCGCCGATCTGTGGAAGCTGCTCTATCCACGGTCCATCACGGTGATCGGTGCCTCCGACAACCCCGTCAAGCTCTCCGGCCGACCTGTCGACTACTTGCAGCGGTTCGGGTTCACCGGCCGCGTCATCCCGATCAACACCGCTCGCCCGCAGGTGCAGGGCCTGCCCGCCTATCGCAGCCTCGACGAGGTCCCCGGCACTATCGACCTCGCCATGATCATGCTGCCGGCCGAGCAGGTGCCAACTGCGGTACGTGCCTGCGGAAAGAACGGGATCTCCGCGGCCATCGTGGGAGCGTCCGGCTTCGGCGAATCGGGTAAGCGGGGCGCGCAGCTGCAGCTGGAGCTCGAAGCCGCCATCGCGGAGACCGGAGTCCGTGTCCTCGGCCCGAACTGCCTTGGGATGATCGGGGTCAGAGACCGAGCCGTTCCGACCTTCACCTCAGCGCTGGACGAGACGATCGAGCTGCGGGACGGTCCTGTAGCCTTCGTCAGCCAAAGTGGTGCCTTCGGGTCCTTCGTCTTCACCGAGGCGCTACACGCTGGGATCGGGATCTCGCACTACGTCAACACCGGCAACGAGGTCGATCTCTCGGTCGCCGACGTCCTGGACGCACTGTTGGACGCCGGCGAGACGCGGGTACTGCTCGCCTACCTGGAAGGCGTCAGCGACGGACGGCGGCTGCTGGAGGTGGCGCGCCGTGCCCACCGCCTCGACAAGCCCATCCTCGCCGTGAAGGTAGGACGGTCGGAAGCCGGCGCCCGGGCCGCGCAGTCACACACCGCCTCCCTTGCCGGAGAGGACGCGGTCTTCGAAGGAGCAGCGCACCAGTTCGGCATCGTCCGGGTCGACGGCATGAACGCCCTGCTCGATGCCGCCCAGCTGTTCGCCACCGGCCGCCGTGCACATGGCCGCTCACTCACCACATTGTCGCTCTCCGGCGGCGCCGGTGTGCTCATGGCAGACGCGGCCAGCGCACACGGCGTCGAGATCACCGCCTGGGACCAGGCTTGGCAGGACCGAATGGCCGCGGTTCTCCCACCCTACGGGTCCCCGAGCAACCCGATCGACTTGACGGCGGCGCTGCTCGCCGATCCCGACCTGCTGCGGTGCGCGCTCGATGTCGCCCTGGCACACCCGGACTCCCATCTGGTCGCTGTGCTGCTTGGCAATGCCGACAAGCACGCCGAGCAGCTGGTCGACGTGATCGGTTGTGCACACCGGTCCACCGACCGTCCGTTCGTGGTCGTGTGGACCGGTGGCAGCGGCGATGCGCAGCGGCTGTTGCGAGCGCAGGGCATTCCCTGCTACAACGACCCGGGACGGGCGGCCGCAGCTCTGGGCGCACTCGTCGACTACAGCCTCCGGCCGGCGGTACCCGATCCGCACCGTCCGTCCGGTGTCGACCCGACGGCGGCCCGTGCGGTTCTCGACGCGGTCAGGACCGCCGGGCAGACCCAGCTCGACGAGTACGCGTCCACAAGGCTGATCGCCGCGTACGGCATACCCAGCGCGGGGTCACGCCGCGCAGCCACCCCTGAGGCTGCCGTGTCCGCCTTGGATGAGCTCGGCGGACCAGTCACGGTCAAGCTGCTCTCCCACCATGTCGGGCACAAGAGCGACATCGGCGGAGTGCTGCTCGACCTGGTCGATGCCGACCAGGTACGAGAGGCGGCGCGGACGCTGCTCACCCGCGCGTCGACCGCTGAGCTCGCGGACGCGGAGCTGCTGGTGCAGCGCATGGTCGACGGCGACCTCGAAGTGATCGTTGGAACCAAGCATGACATCGGGTTCGGCCCGGTCGTCGTCGTAGGGTTCGGGGGCGTGCTCGTCGAGGTCCTGGCCGACAGCGCGGCCGCGGTCGCTCCGGTCGACCTCGACACCGCTCGGCGAATGCTGCTCTCGTTACGCGGCAGCCGGTTGTTCGGTCCGGTCCGCGGCCGTCCTGCCTGTGACCTCGACGCCATCGCCGATGTAGTCGTACGAGTGTCCTGGCTCGCGACCGATCTCGCCGAAGAAGTCGCCGAGCTCGACGTCAATCCGCTGCTCGTCGATCGATCCGGGCAGGCGCTGGCCGCCGTCGACTGCCTGGCCAGGCTCACCGACGTGCCAACCACTCCTTGACGTTACAGCCAAGAGGGAGAGCCGCTATGGACGACGCGGACTTCGCCGCGGTACTCGAGGCCGTCAGGACACTCGTGCGAACTGGCTGACTCACAGACCGAGCTCTATGCGGGTCGTGCGATGGTCCTGCAGGCGGCCCGCGAGTACGACGAAGGCAGCGACCGACGAACCGCGCCGTCGTGTACGAAGCTCTTCTGCTCCGAGATGGTCGACCGAGTCGCCGACCGTGCTGTCCAGATCCACGGCGGGCTCGGCTACATGCGATCCGTCCCGGTCGAGCGGTTCTACCGAGACGCACGGCTGTTCCGCATCTACGAAGGCACCAGCGAGGTCCAGAGAGTGATCATCGCAAGAGGCGTTCTAGGCGACGCTTGGTCAGGTGGGTCCAGACCTGACGGGTGATCGGGAACGTCGCGTATGAGAGCCAGCTATCGCCAGTTGCGTGACCTCGTCGCGACGGCGAGGGAGAACGGCTCTATCCGTTGGGCGACGATGTTGATAGCGCCGTTGGCGCTCTCCAGGAGGCCGGTGACGAACAGAGCGGGGCTGTCGAGGAGGGTTTTCTTGGTTCGGCGGTAGGTTGGGGGTGGGCAGATGATGTTGGCCATGCCGGTTTCGTCTTCGAGGTTGAGGAAGCAGACACCGCCGGCGGTGGGTGGGCGTGTCCCGCGTCATCCCAACGAGACACTGACGCAAAGCAGCGAAAAGCCCGAGCAGGTCGAACTTGATCAGGCCGAGCCAGGCGCAGTCGTCCTTGTCCCACTGGATGACGCTGCGACCGGGCATCCGCGCCCACTCGACCGGGCACACCTCGCCGACGGGGCGGTCGCAGATCACCATGCCGCCGGAGTGGATGCCCAGGTGACGGGGCAGCCGCTTCACCCTGGTGGCGAGGTCGCGCACCATGGCCGGCAGCTCGTCGGACGACTCGAACTCACCCAGCCCCACCGACTTCGACCACGCGTCCTGCTGGCCCGGGCTGTAGCCGAGCGCCCTGCCCACGTCGCGGATCGCCATCTTCGGGCGGTACGAGATAACGTTGGCCACCTGTGCGGCGTGCTCCCGCCCGTAGGTGTCGTAGACGTGCTGGATGACCTCCTCGCGGCGGGCGTTCTCGATGTCCAGGTCGATGTCCGGCGGGCCGTCCCTGCCGGGGGAGAGGAACCGCTCGAAGAGCAGCTGGTGCCGTACGGCGTCGACACCGGTGATGCCGAGCGCGTAACACACCGCGGAGTTCGCCGCGGAGCCACGGCCCTGGCAGAGGATCCGCTCCTCCCGGCAGAACGCCACGATCTCGTGCACGATCAGGAAGTAGCCGGTGTACCCGCCGCCGATGATGACGTCCAGCTCGCGTTCCAGCTGGGCGTACGCCAGCGGGTGCTCGACGAGCGACCCGTAGCGCCGCAGCGCCCCCTCGCGGGTGAGCCGCCGCAGGTGCTGCGACTCGGTGTAGCCGGTAGGCACCTTACGGTCCGGCAGCTGTGGCGCCACCTCCTCGAAGTCGAACGCGCAGGCGCGGGCGAGCTCCGCGGTCGCCTCCTGGACGCCGGGGAACCTGGCCAGCCGGGCGGCCATCTCCGTGCCCGAGCGCAGGTGTGCGGTGCGGGTGGCGGGCAGCCAGCCGGCCATCTCGTCCAGGCTGCGCCTGGCCCGCACGGCGGCAACGGTGGCGGCGAGGTCGGCTTCACTCGGTCCGGCGTAGTGCACGTTGTTCGACGCGACCACGCCCACCCCGACCCGGTCGGCGAGCACCGCGAGGGCGTCGTTCCTCGCGTCGTCGAGCGGCTGGTCGTGGTCGACCAGCTCGACGCAGACATTGTCGCGGCCGAACCGGTCCACCAACTCGCGCAGCTCCCGTTCCGCGGCCGCCGCACCGTACGTGGCGAGCGCGGCCGGCACCGCGCCCTTGCGGCAGCCGGTGAGCACCACCCAGTGCCCGTCGTGCGCCGCGCTCAGCTGGTCGAGGTCGTAACGCGGCCGGCCCTTCTGCCCACCGGCGAGCTGGGCGGCGCCGATCGCGCGGCTCAGCCGCCGGTACCCGGTGCTGTCGCGGGCCAGCACCAGCAGGTGTCGGCCCTGCGGGTCGGCCACCCCGGTCTGCGGTGCGGCCAGCCCCAGGCTCAGCTCCGCGCCGAAGACCGTACGGAGCCCGGTGCCGCGCGCGGCCTCGGCGAACTGGGCGACGCCGTACATGCCGTCGTGGTCGGTGAGGGCGAGCGTCTGGATCCCCAGCCGCAGCGCCTCGGCCACCAGTGCTGCGGGGGAGGAGCAGCCGTCCAGGAAGCTGTACGAAGAGTGGCAGTGCAGCTCCGCCCACGGCGGCTGCTCGTCTTGCTCCGCCGGTGCCGCCGTACGGGCCGGCGGCTGCTCCGCCGCCGGCGACGCGACGTCCGGCGGTCGGCGGCCACCGTGCCACGACAGCCGCCGCTCGAACTCCCGCCACGGAATGGCCGGGTTCTGCCACCCCATTAGGGCACGCCTCCCAACACCTGTCCGGGCTGCGCGACGCCCAGGACGGCCCCTAGCGGCGTTGTCCTCAGCGCGAGTATGCCCAATACGAGCGCCTCGTCCGCCGCCGCTATCGACCGCTCTGGACGCCGCTCGCCTCGACCGCCGTTGGGAGGCATGCCCTAGTACTCCGCCTCGACGTACCACCTGGCCTGCCGCAGCACCAGCAACCAGCCGCGGCCGTCCGCGGTCACCAGCTGGCACCTGACCGACCGCTGGCTGCGCGCGGGGTCCCACCAGTACTCGTGCGCCGGCCAGGGCCCGGTCCAGCCGGTGACGGCCAGCGCGGCCGACCGCGGCCCGACGACCAACCGGTGCGGGGGCGCCGAGGCGGCGCACCGGCCGTCCACCGTGACCGGCGCGCCGGCGGCGTCGACGACCGCGACCGCAGGCGGCTCGACGTGGACGACGGCCGGCGCGGGCGTGGGCACCCGGCCCGGCCAGCCGCCGTCCCGTGGGATGTCGGCGGGCGCGTCGCCCCACGGCACCCGCAGCACCTGGTCGCCCGGCCCGCGACCGCCGACGCGGACCGGCTGCGTGACCGCGGCGTGGCCGAGCATCGTCTGCACGCGGGTGGCCGCCCGCTCCACCTGGTCGTCCGCGGCCCGGCCGCCCCGCAGCGCCAGCTGCCGGCCGCTGTCCGGGACCAGCTGGTCGGGGACCAGCCGGAGCCGGACCAGGCCACCGGTCAGCGCCTCGTCGGCCGCCGTGGCCGTACGCCACGCGTCGAGCTGCCAACGCACCCGCTCGGCGACCGCCGACGCGGAGAACAGCCCGTCGTGCCGCCACGCCCGCGACCAGCACCTGCCGTCGTCGGTGGTCACCTCCACCTCGACCCGTACGCAGCTGACCCCGTGCCTGGCCAGGGTGGTGTGCAGCTCGTCGGCGAGCGACTTCGCGGTGAACACCACCTGCTCGAACTGCTCGACCGGAGGGTCGAACGTCAGCTGCACGGCGAGGTCGCGCGCGGGCGTACGCGGCGCCAGCCGGCGCGGTTCGCGCCCGCGCGCGAGCTGGTGCGCGACCGCCGCGTCGGCACCGAACCTGGCGAACACGTCCTCGCCTGGCAGCGCGGCGAAGTCGGCCAGGGTGCGGATGCCAAGCCGCACCAGCAGCCCGGACAGCTCCGGCCGGTCGAGCACGTTCACCGGGTGCCCGGCGAGGAAGCCAGCGGTCTCGGCCGTCTGGACGATGCGGATGTCCGACTCGGCGGCGCGGGCCGCGAGCACGGCGGCGAACAGCCCGTCGGCGACGCCGACCCGGCACTCGACGCCCGCCGCGGCGACCGTCTCGTGCATCAGCTCGGCGAGCACCTGCTCACCGCCGTAGTAGCGCGCCGGGCCGCGGGCAGGCACGGCACACAGCCCGGGCCGGATCACCTCCACCCGGGGACACCGTTGTTCCACCCCGGCCACCACCTGCTCGAACAGCCGCACCTGGGCAGCGAGGTCGTCGTCGAGTACCTGCAGCTGCGGACAGCGCCCCTGCGCGTCGCGCAGCCGCTGCCCGCGGCGTACACCCGCGGCGCGAGCCGGCGCGGAGCAGGCAACCACCCGCCCACCGGTGACGACCGCGACCGGCTGCTCCCGCTCCGACCGACCGGCGACGCTGACCACCGGCCAGTCCGGACACCACACCGCCAGCACCCGCGCCGGCCTGGCCCCGGCGCTCACAAGACCACCGCCAACTCAGCCGGCGGTACTTGTCGCACGACGCCGTCCGCGCCCGACAACCACAGCGGAGTGCACCACACCCTGACGGCACAACCACAGGCCACGACCCCCACCTCAGCCAGCGGTGCCCCCTGCTCAGCCACGACCTCCCGCACGATGCGGCCGGCGCTCACGAGACCGCCTCCACTTCGGCCGGGTAGGGCAGCGGTGTCAGCTGTTGCTCGGCCGCGGCCTCCCGTACGGTGCCGTTCGCGTCCGGTAGCCACAGCGGGGTGCGCCACGCCCTGGCGGCACTGCCGCGGCCGGCGCTGGTGACCGTGACGTGCCGGCGGGTCAGCTGTCCGTGTCCGTCGGCGACGCCGTACCAGCGGCTGCCGGCAAGGCTCAGGTTCACCTCCGCGCCCGCCCAGGCACCGGCGACCAGCAGGGCGGCCTCGTGCCGTCTGGCCAGGGCGACCAGCCGCCGCGCGACGGCCGGCGGCGGCTCGCCCGCCGGCCACACCGCGACCAGTGTGACCCCGTCGAGCAGCGCGGCGACCACCTCGGGCCAGCGCCTGCCGGCGTCGTCGACGAGCAGCAGCCGGTCGGTCGCCACCCCGAGCTCCGCCACGGCGACCAGGCCGCACTCCGGCATGCCCACGAGCGCGGCCCAGCCACCGGCGGCGGTGGGGCCGGCCGCGAGCGCCAACAGCAGCGTCGGGTCGTCCACCGTGGTCACGGAGCCAGGCCGCAACCCGCCCGCGGGCAGCAGCCCGCGCAGCGGCGGAAGCACGGGCAGCACGTCCTTCACGCGCTGCCCGGCCACCGCTTCGGCCATCCCAGGAGAGGCAACCACTCTTCCAGAATCGAACACGTGTTCGACAACGTCAAGTGGTTCGAAACCGCCCGCGGTGTCCGTGCCGGCGCGTACGCTGCCGGCCATGGACACCACCGCGGAGCAACTGCCGGTCACCGCGGAGCAGCTGCGGATCGTCCCGGCCAACGAGGCGTCCTGGGCAGACGTGCAGGCGATCTTCGGCACGACCGACTACCCGGGGCTGTGCCAGTGCCAGCGGTTCAAGGTCGCCGGCTGGGTGTGGCGCGACACCATCCAGGAGGAGCGGATCGCGCTGCTGCGCACGCAGACGGCCTGCGGTGAGCCGGACGCCGCGACCACCGGCGGGCTGGTCGCGTACCTCGACGGCGAGCCGGTGGGCTGGGTGGCCGTGGAACCGCGCACGGCGTACCCGAAGCTGCGCACCTCGCGCATCCCGTGGCGCGGCCGGGACGAGGACAAGGACGACGAGAGTGTCTGGGCGGTGACCTGCTTCGTGGTGCGGAAGGGTTACCGCGGCCGCGGCCTCACGTACCCGCTCGCCGCGGCCACCGTCGAATACGCGCGCGGACGCGGCGCGCGGGCGGTCGAGGGGTACTCGATGATCACCCAGCCGGGTAAGGAGATCACCTGGGGCGAGCTGCACGTGGGTGCGCGCCAGGTGTTCGAAGACGCCGGGTTCACGGAGGTCAGCCACCCCACCGTGCGGCGGGTGGTGATGCGGGTCGACTTCGGCGCGGGAGGCGACCAGCGGTGAGCGACCCGGTCACACCACGGCAGGTCCATGAGGCCGCCGGTCTCGACGACTGGCGGCTGGTCGGCGAGACGCTGTGCACGTACTTCCGCACCGGCTCGTTCGCCGCCGGCGCCCGGCTCGTACGGACGATCGGCGAACTGCCCAGCGTCGACCGACACGAGCCCGACGTCGACCTGCGACGCGGCGGGGTCACCGTGCGGCTGCTCACGATCACGCCGGACTACTACGGGCTGACCGCAGCCGACGTCGAGCTGGCCAGGCGGATCTCCGCGGCGGCACGCGAGCTGGACGTACCGGCCGACCCGTCCGCCGTGCAGAACCTGGTGGTCTCGATCGACGCGCTCGTCATCCCCGAGGTGCTGCCGTTCTGGCGGGCCGTGCTCGGCTACCGGCCCCGCGCCGACACCCCGGACGACGAGCTGAACGACCCGCACCTGCACGGGCCGGTGTTCTTCTTCAACCAGATGGACGCGGCGCGCCCACAGCGCAACCGGATCCACCTCGACGTGTGGGTGCCGCTCGACCAGGCGGAGGCACGCGTCGCGGCGGCGCTGGCCGCCGGCGGGCACGTGGTGACCGACGAGCACGCGCCTGGCTGGTGGGTGCTCGCCGATGTCGAGGGCAACGAGGCCTGCGTGGCCACCTGGGTGAGCAGCGGCTGACCGCCGGCTACGCCTTGGCCTTGGGCCTGGCGCGCAGGTGTGCACGCTCGCCCTGTTTGCCGAACAGGCTGAGGAACTCGACCGGGTCGCTGTCGGCGGAGCCGAACCAGTGCGGCACCCGGGTGTCGAACTCCGCGGCTTCGCCGGGGGAGAGCACCAGGTCGTGCTCGCCGAGGATCATCCGCAGCCGCCCGTTCAGCACGTAGAGCCACTCGTAGCCCTCGTGCGTCTGGAGCTCCGGTTCGGCCGCGCGACGGCGACGACCGGGGAGCACCAGCTTGTACGCCTGGATGCCGCCGGCGCGGCGGGTCAGCGGCAGCATGGTCATGCCGTGCCGGGTGACCGGACGCAGGTTGACGCGCGGGTCCCCGGTGGGCGGGGCGTCGACGAGCTCGTCCAGCGTGACGCCGTGCGCCTTGGCCAGCGGGAGCAGTTGCTCGAGCGTCGGCCGGCGGGCACCGGACTCCAGTCGCGACAGCGTGCTCACCGAGATGCCGGTGGCCGCCGACAGGTCGGCCAGCGTCGTCTCGCGCTCCTTGCGCAACGCGCGCAGCCGGGCGCCTACCCCGTCGAGCGCTCGACCCAAGTCCTCGTCCATACCGCCAGTTTGCCATATCGGCAAGGACGTTTGCCGACGCGTCCGCGGCGTGTGCATGGTTGCCGTGGAGGTGGTCATGGTGACCGATCAGCTGGCGGACAGCTACGAGGTAGTGGTGATCGGCGGCGGTGCCGCGGGGTTGAACGGCGCACTGCTGCTGGCCCGGGCACGACGCTCGGTCGTGGTGATCGACGCGGGCGCTCCGCGCAACGCGCCGGCCGCCGGCGTGCACGGCCTGCTCGGCAGGGAGGGGACCGACCCGGCCGAGCTGCTGGCACACGGACGGGCGGAGGTCCGCGGCTACGGCGGGCACGTGGTGCCGGGCGAGGTCGCCGTCGCCACGCGCACGGACGACGGCTTCGTCGTGGAGCTGGCCGACAGCCGGACGGTCCGCGCGCGCCGGCTGCTCGTGACCACCGGGCTGGTCGACGAGCTGCCCGACGTACCTGGCCTGCAGGCGCGGTGGGGTCGCGACGTCCTGCACTGCCCGTACTGCCACGGCTGGGAGGTCCGTGACCGGGCCATCGGGGTGCTGAACAGCGGGCCGATGTCGGTGCACCAGGCGTTGCTGTTCCGGCAGTTGAGCGCCGACGTCACGTTCTTCACCCACAGCAGGCAGGTGCCGACAGAAGACGAGGCGGAGCAGCTGGCCGCCCGCGGCATCCGCGTGGTGCCGGGCGAGGTGGCGTCGCTGGAGGTCGTCGACGACCGCCTCGCGGGAGTGCGACTGACCGACGGCACCCCCGTCGACTGTGACGCCGTCGTGGTCTCGTCGCGGATGGTGGCACGCGCCGGCTTCCTGGACGCGCTCGGCCTGCAGCCGGTGGAGCACCCGGCGGGCGTCGGTGCGCACATCCCCGCCGACCCGACCGGCCGCACCGACGTGCCAGGGGTGTGGGTCGCCGGCAACGTCACCGACCTGGTGGCGCAGGTGGGCAACGCCGCGGCAGCGGGTGCGGCTGCGGCCGCGCAGATCAACGCCGACCTGGTCACCGAGGAGACCCGGCAGGCCGTCGACGCCGCGAGAGCCACGGCACCGACCGGGTAGGAAGAAAGCGTCAGGACCGCTGAGCTTCCGGGCCGGGCGCGCTCACCGACCGACCCGCCGAGGCGGCCGCGATGGCCGGGATGAACAGCATGGCGAGGGCGCCGACCAGAGCGGGGATCGCGAACGCGTAGAAGTTCGCCTGCAGGCCCCATCCGGTGGACAGGATGAAGCTGCCGTAGAGCGGTCCGAGGATGGCGCCGAGCCGGCCGATACCCAGCGACCAGCCGATGCCCGTGGCACGCATCCGCACCGGGTAGAAGTTGGCGGTGTAGGCGTTCACCAGGATCGTGGTGCCGATCGTGCAGGTGCCGGCGACGGCGACCAGCACGTACTGCACCGCGGTCGGCATGCCGAGACTCAGCAGGAAGATGCACACCGCGGCGGTCAGGAACATCCCGACGGTGACCGGTTTGGAACCGATCCGGTCGGCGAGCGCACCGAGCAGTGGCGTCCCTACGATCGCGCCGAGGTTCAACGCGAGGAGGAAGGCGAGCGCAGAACCCAGGCCGAAGCCGGCCTTCACCATGATCTGTGCGAGCCAGGTGTTCAGGCCGTAGACGAGCAACAGCCCGATCCCGCAGCCGAGCCAGAACAGCAGGGTGCCGCGCAGCACGCTCGGGTCGAACAGCGCCTTCAGTCCGGCGAGGCCACCGACCCGCTCGTCGTCCGCCCGGCCCGGCTCTTCCAGCCGCAGGTCGTACTTTGCGGCCAGCTGCTCCGCTTCGGCCCGCCTGCCCCGCGCGACCAGATAGCTCGCCGACTCGGGCAGTAGGGCGATACACAGCGGGACGAGTAGCACCCCCAGCGCCGCGCCGATCCAGAACATCGCCCGCCACCCGAGGCTGGTTATCGCGACGGTGCCGATCAGCGACACCACGATGCCACCGACCGAATAGCCGACGAACATCACGGCGTTCGTCGCGTTGCGGTGCCGCTCGTGGGCGTACTCGATCGTCAGCGCGATCGCGGTCGGCACCACGCCACCGAGGCCGAGCCCGGCAACGAACCTGGCCAGTGCGAACAGGTCCGGGTTCGGTGCGACGGCGGCGAGCGCCATGGCCGCGGAGAACCAGGTGATGCAACCGATCATGATGCGACGCCTACCGACGAGGTCGGTGGCAGTGCCGATACAGATCGCTCCGACCAGCATGCCGATCAGCGCGTAAGCACCGATCCGGCCGGCCTCGGCAGTGGTGAGGGTCCACTCCGCGTCGCCACCGACGAGGACGGGCAGCACCACGCCGTAGACGATGAGGTCGTAACCGTCCACGATGATGGCCATACCGCACAGAGCGACGACCACGAACCTGCTTGACCGCTTTCCAGCGGCCACATTGCTGGACATCATGAAATGCCCCTGCCTCGCGGTGAATTGTGGCAGCAGACGTTATAGCGCCAGCATGACGGCCGTCAAGGCCGCGCACGATGCGCCAGCGCGTCCAGGTCCCGCTCCGCGTACAGCCGGTGTTCCCACTCCTCGGTCAGGATGCACAGCAGGCACTCTCGCACCGGGTAGCTGCGCGGCTGCGGCCAGCCGGGCCCCTCGACCGATTCTGTATGCCCGGCCAGCGACTCGTCGGTGAGACCCTCGAGAACCGCGCGGACGGTGGACATCCGGTCACGACGCAGCTCGAGCACCACGTCGAGCGACGGCCGTACCTCGCGGTCGCGGGGCACGCCGGGCGTGTCCGCCATCTCGTCCCACGGCAGGTCGAGCGGATGCCACGGCGACGGGTCGCCGAGGATCGCGCGCCTGACCCAGGCATCGGTCGCGAACACCAGGTGCCGCAGCGTCTCGATGAACGACCACTCGCCGTCGACCGACTCGTGCAGCAGCTCGGGGTCGAACCGGCGGGCCCCGGGCGACAGTACCGTCCCAGAGCCGCTCGAGGACGTCCCACCCCTCGCGGAAGCCGGCCGGGTCCTTCGGTCGCATCTTCGCCCGGTCGGGATATCGGCGGTCGAGCTCGGCGTCGACCAACGGCCCGACGTCGACACCGTTGACGGTCAGGTTCACGATCTCACCGTAGATGTCGACGTCCACCAGTTCGACGCCGCGCATCACCACCCGGCTCATGTCGACGCCGCGGAACGTGGCGCCTGTCAGGTCGCTGGCCCGGATCTGCGAACCGCTCAGGTCGACCCACTCGAACCGGGATCCCTGGAGATCCTCGCGGAAGAAGTTGGCCATGGCCGGACGGTAGCGCCGGCTGCCGACAGTCCGATCTTGACATCCGATCCGCGAGCGGCCAGCGTGTACGACGCCGAGGCGGGGGAGGAAAGGGGAGCAGCGGTGTCGGAGCCCGCACGGGCATCGCCTCAGAACCGGCTCGCCACCTGGCGGTTCGTCGCCACGACCGTCGTCGGCTGCCTGTTCTTCCTGCTGCCGATCCGCGTGGCCGGCTCGTGGACCGTACCCTTCGACGTCGCGGTGAGCGCAATCACCGACCGGATACCGGCAGCGGTCGACGTGTACAGCCTGGTCGTGATCCTCGCATCGGCGGCGCTCACCGTGGCCGGCGTAGTGCAACGCCGCGCCGCCGAGGCACCCACCGGTTACCGCGACGTACGGGCGTTCGCGGCCGGACCGGTCTTCCTCGTACTCCGCGTGCTCGGCGCCGTCGCGGCCGTGCTGATCTTCTTCGACATCGGCCCGGCCGTGATCCGGGCGGAGGAGTCCGGCGGCCTGATGTTCAGCACGCTGGTGGCGTCGGTCGGTGTGATCGTCCCCATCGGCGCGGTCTTCGTCACGCTGTTCGTCGCGTTCGGCGGCCTGGAGTTCATCGGCACGCTGGCGCGCCCGGTGATGCGGCCACTCTTCCGGGTGCCGGGGCGGGCGGCGCTGGACGCCATCGCGTCGTTCGTCGGCAGCTACTCGGTCGGGCTCTACGTCACCAACCGGATGTACCTGGAGAGCCGTTACTCCGCCAGGGAGTCCGCGACCATCGCCACCTGCTTCTCCACGGTGAGCATGGGGTTCTTCGCGGTCGTCGCGTCCACCCTGGACCTGCTCGCGTACTTCCCGCTGATCTTCGGGTCGGTGTGCCTGGTGACGTTCGTACTCGGCGTCGTGCTCTGCCGGGCGCCGCCGCTGTCGCGGAAGCCGGACACCTACGTCGGGACGCCGCGGCCGGAGGAGAAGGTCACGGGGAACCTCTGGCGGGCGGCGGTCGACCGTGCCAAGTCGCGTGCCGCCGAGTCCGGGAGCGTCGGCAGGGAGGCGGCACGGGGCTTCCTGGACGGCCTGCGGCTGGCGGTGATGATCCTGCCGACCATCCTCGCGGTGGGCCTGATCGCCATCCTCATCGCGAACCACACGCCGGTCTTCAACTGGCTCGGCGCACCGCTGGAACCGGTGCTGTCCCTGCTCGGCATCCCCGACGCCGACACGGTGGCGCCGGCGAGCCTGATCGGCATCAGCGAGATGTTCCTCCCTGCCCTGTTGAGCACGGGAGCCGCCGTACCGGCGAAGTTCTTCGTCGCGGTGCTGTCGTTGAGCCAGATCCTGTTCTTCTCCGCCACCATCCCGTTGCTGCTCGAGCTCGACGTGCCGGTGCGGCTGCACGACTGCCTGCTGCTGTTCGTATTCCGTACGGTGCTCGCCATCCCGCTCATCGCGGCCATCACTGCGCTGCTGTTCTGACCGACTACTCCGCGCGGAACCCACAGCGCGCGGCGCCCGCACAGGATACGCTCATCGCCGCGACAGCCGGGAGACGAGGAGTCGAGGAGCGTGCCGTCCGCGGGCCCACCCAGCCAGCCAGACCCGATGACCGGCCCACCGCCGCCTGGTTGGCCTGGCGGCTCTCCGCCGCGGCGGCGGCGCAAGCGGCGTGTCCTCGTGGTGACGTTGGTCGTCGTCGCGACGCTCCTGCTGCTCGTCGGTGTCGGTGGCGTGCTCGCCGCCCCGACGGTGCGCGACGTCGCCCGTGACCAGACGGTCAGGACCACACTGCCGGCCGAGGCCGGCGGCCTGTCGAAGGGCGACGACGCCACGGTGCTGGCCGAGCTCGACGGCATCGACCTCGCCTCGTTCGACACGCCAGTGAAGGGCTACTACGAGGACGACGCCCGACCGATAGTGGTGTGGGGCGGCACCGGCCTGATGCTCCTGCTCGACCGACAGATGGACGACTTCTTCAAGACGGTCGAGGACGAGGGCGACCCGGTATCCCGGCGCACCGCAGTGTCCCCGGGCCGGGTCGGCGGCCGACTCGAATGCGCCGCCATGAAGACCGCAGACGGCACCAACGGCCTATGCGTCTGGATGAACCACGGCGCGCTCCTGGCATTCCTCAGCCCGGACCGCCTCCCGCCGACAACCGCCGGCAACCAGGTAGTGCGAATGCTGCCCGACATGGTGCACCGAGCCTGACCGCCCACCCCGATGCCTGACGGCGGTGCAGCTCGTGCACCTCCCCGGCAGGCTTCGCGACGCGCCCCTCGACGACAACACCGGGGCACGACATCCTGCACCGACCAGGTCAGCCCCGATACCGACGACGGAGCAGTCCGTGCACCTCCCCGGCAAGCTCGACGACCGGCCCTTCGACAACACTTGGACCGACCGGTCAACTCCGGTGCCGACGGCGGTGCAGCTCGTGCACCTCCTCGGTGAGCTCCGCGACGGGGCCCTCGACGACTACACCGGGGGCGACGTCCTGGACCGGCAACGCACGTACCCGGCCCCGGGGGCACGCCGAGCTCGGCCAGCCAGCTGCTCCGACGAGCTGGCGTAGACGATGCGTCCGAGGCCGACCCAAGCATGCGCCGCGGCGCACATCGGGCAGTGCTCGCCTGAGGTGAAGACGGTCGCCGCGGCCCGTTCGTCCGGCGTCATGTTCGCCGCCGCCCAGCGGGCCAGCTCGAACTCCGGATGCCGGGTGTGGTCGCCGCCGGCAACCCGGTTGCGGTCCTCGGCACGGGCCACGCCCGCCCCGTCCACGAGCACGGACCCGAACGGCTCGTCCCCGTCGTCGAGTGCCTCCGTCGCCAACTCCACGCAGCGCCGCAGATGCCGCACTTCCGCCTTGTCGCTCATCACGCACCCCCTTCCGCGGCGCCCATGCTAGTGCCGTACGCCCAACAGGGGCACCGCTTGCGGACGACGGCGCGCGCCGCGGGCGTGCTGGTTTCGGTTCGCGGGGCGCCGCGCGCAGCCACGATGCTTACGCGCCGGAGCCCCATGTGCCCGGGCGGGGTACGCCGCCTGGGTGCTCGGGGACTGGCACACCGGGCTCGGCCGCATCCGGGAAGCGGCCGAGCTCGGCGGACATGCTCTTCTGCCGGGATGCTCGATGAACCGGGGTCGGGCGCCTGCAGGGAGGCGGGCGACTGGTCAATCCGGTGACCGTGTGCCACAGGCCCGGCAAGCCGGTGTGCCAAGGGCCCGACGACCCGTGCGCCAAAAGGCCCAGACCTTCGACCCCGGTGACCCGTGTGCCCCGGGCACGGTCCGAGGGCACGCCGAGCCGTTGCGCCACCGGGCCTGGGCACAAGACCCGGCAACCCGTATGCCCGGGCACGGTCCGAGGGCACGCCGAGCCGTTGCGCCACCGGGCCTGGGCACAAGATCCGCCAACCCGTGTGCCCCGGGCACGGTCCGAGGGAACGGCGAACCCGCGAGCCACGGGCCCGGGCACCAGGGCGCGGCAGGTTAGGCGGCTTGGGTGGTTGGGGACTCGGCGAACTGGGTGCGGTACAGCTGTTCGTAGCGGCCGCCGACGGCTAGGAGCTCGTCGTGGGTGCCGCGTTCTACGATGCGGCCGGCTTCGACGACCAGGATCTGGTCGGCGGCTCGTACGGTCGACAGGCGGTGGGCGATCACTACGGCGGTGCGGCCGCTCAGCGCTTCGCTCAGGGCCTCCTGCACCGCGGCCTCCGACGTCGAGTCGAGGTGTGCCGTCGCCTCGTCCAGGATGACTACGCGCGGCTGGGCGAGCAGCAACCTGGCGATGGTCAGCCGCTGCCGCTCGCCGCCGGAGAACCGGTAGCCGCGCTCGCCGACGACGGTGTCGAGGCCGTCGGGTAGCAGCGCCACCAGATCGTCCAGGCGCGCCCTGCGCAGCGCGTCCCACAGCTGCTCCTCGGACGCGTTCGCCCGGCCGAGCGACAGGTTCGCGCGGACGGTGTCGTGGAACAGGTGACCGTCCTGGGTCACCATGCCGAGCGTCTCCCGCACGGAGTCGGTGGTGAGGTCCTTGACGTCGACGCCGCCGATCCGGATCGCGCCGGTGTCCGCGTCGTACAGCCGCGGGATCAGCTGCGCGATGGTCGACTTGCCCGCACCGGACGAGCCCACCAACGCGACCATCTGCCCGGGTTCCACGCTGAACGACACGTCGTGCAGCACGTCCTCGCCGCCGCGGGTGTCGAGCGTCGCGACCTCCTCGAGCGAGGCCAACGACACCTTCTCCGCGGACGGGTACGCGAACGTCACCTCGTCGAACTCCACCGCGACCGAACCCGCAGGCACCGGACTTGCGTCCGGCTTCTCCGCGATCAGCGGCTTCAGGTCGAGCACCTCGAACACCCGCTGGAAGCTCACCAACGCGCTCATTACCTCGACGCGTGCGCTGGCCAGCTCGGTCAGCGGCGCGTAGAGCCGGGTCAGCAGGAACGCCAGCGCGACGACCGCGCCCGCGTCGAGCTGACCGATCAGCGTGAAGTAACCGCCGAACCCGTAGACGAGCGCGAGCGCCAACGCCGAGACCAGCGTCAGCGCAGTGATGAACACCCACTGCACCATCGCCGTACGGACGCCGATGTCGCGCACCCGCCTGGCCCGCGCGGCGAACTCCTCCGACTCGCACCCCGGCTGCCCGAACAGCTTCACCAGCGTCGCGCCCGGCGCGGAGAACCGCTCGGTCATCTGCGTGCTCATCGCCGCGTCGTGGTTGGCCGCCTCCCGCTCCAGCCGCGCCAACCGGCGGCCCATCCGACGGGCCGGCAGCAGGAACAGCGGCAGCAGGGCGAGTGCGAGCAGCGTGATCTGCCAGGAGAGGCTGATCATCACCACACCGGTGAAGACGACCGTGACGAGGTTCTTCACCACGCCGGACAGCGTGTCGCTGAACGCCCGCTGCGCCCCGATCACGTCGTTGTTCAACCGGCTCACCAGCGCGCCCGTACGGGTGCGGGTGAAGAACGCCACCGGCATCTTCTGTACGTGGTCGAACACCGCCGTACGGAGGTCGAGGATCAGGCCCTCACCGATCCGGGCGGACAGCCACCTGCTCAGCAACCCGACGCCGGCCTCGGCCACCGCGATCAGCGCGATCAGCACGGCGAAGCTGACGACCAGCTGGACGGCCGCGCCGTGCACGATCGCGTCCACCACCCGGCCGGCCAACAGCGGCGTCGCGACCGTGAGCATCGCCGTCAGCACGCTGAGGACCAGGAACCACACCAGCCGCGCCTTGTGCGGCCTGGCGAACGCGCCGATCCGGCGCAACGTCTCCTTGGAGAACGGGCGCCGGTCCTGCTGGGCGTGCATCGCGTTGTACAGCGACATCCACGCCGTGACTTCCATGCTCATCGAGGTCCCTTTCCGCTGCTGGCACAGTCAACCACCGGCCAGTGACAGAACCGACGTTATGACCTGAACCAAACTTCAGGTCAAGGCATTCCGTCGTCGAGAACACGGACTCCGCACGGAAGGAGAACTCATCGGCGCCGGGGGAGCGACCCCTACTCGACCGTCACCGACTTGGCCAGGTTGCGCGGCTTGTCGACGTCGTGGCCGAGGTGGGCGGCGGCATGGTACGCGAGCAGCTGCAGCGGCACGGTGAGCAGGATCGGGTCCAGCTCGGGCTGGTTCGCCGGTACGTCGATACGGGTGGCGGACAGCTCGCCCAGGTCGACGTCGGCGTGGGTGACCACGACGAGCGGCCCGCCCCGCGCGGCGATCTCGTGCAACGCCGCCAGGTTGCGCTCGGTGAGCTCGTCGCGCGGCGCGATGGCGACGGTCGGCAGGTGCGGGCCGACAAGCGCGAGCGGGCCGTGCTTCAGCTCGCTCGCCGGGTACGCCTCGGCGTGCCGGTACGAGATCTCCTTGAACTTCTGCGCACCCTCGCGCGCCACCGGGTACCCCCGCACCCGGCCGAGGAAGAACAGGCTCGGTGCGTCCGCCAGCTGCTTGGCCACCTCCGCCACCCGCCCGTCGGCGGCGAGGATCTCGTCGATCTGACCGGGCAGCGCGCGCAGCCCTTCGATGATGCGCAGCCCGTCGGTGATCGACAGGTCGCGCACGCGCCCCAGGCACAGCGCGAGCAGCGCGAAGCCGACGGCCATGTTCGTCAGCGCCTTGGTGGACGCCACGGCGACCTCGGGGCCGGCGTGCAGGTAGATGCCGCCGTCGCACTCCCGCGCGATCGTCGAGCCGACCACGTTCACCAGCCCCACGACGCGGCCGCCCTTGCGCTTGATCTCCTGCACGGCGACCGCGGTGTCCGCGGTCTCGCCGGACTGGCTGACGACGACGTACAGGGTGTCCGGTTCGATCAGCGGGTTGCGGTACCGCAGCTCGGACGCCGGCTCGGCGTCCGCCGGCACCCTGGCCAGCTCCTCGATCAGCAACGCACCCAGCTGCCCGACGTAGTACGCAGAGCCGCAGCCGAGCACCTTCACCCGCCGCACGCCGCGCAGGTCGCGGGCATCCAGGTTGAGCCCGTCCAGCCTGGTGGTGCCGAACCGGTCGTCCAGCCGGCCGCGCAGCATCCGTTCCACGGCGGCGGGCTGCTCCCAGATCTCCTTGCGCATGAAGTGCGCGTGGCCGGCCCGCTCGTAGTCGGCGGCGTCCACGTCCACCGTGGTCGGTTCCTTGCGGACGTCGCCGCTGTCCCTGGTGAACGTGGTGAAGTCGGTGGCGGTGACGGTGGCGAGCTCCCCGTCGTCGAGGTGGACGACGGACTTCGTGTGCCGCACCAGCGCGGCCAGGTCGCTGGCGACGAACATCTCGTGGTCGCCGACGCCGATGATCAACGGGGACCCGTTGCGTGCCACCACGATCCGGTCCGGGTGGCGTTCGTCGAGGACCGCGAGCCCGTACGTCCCTTCGATGCGCGCGAGCGCGTCGAGCACGGCGCCCTCGAGTGTGGTGGCGTCGGACGCGGCCACCAGGTGCGCGACGACCTCGCTGTCGGTGTCCGACGCCAGCCGCACGCCCGCGTCGGCGAGCTCGCTGCGCAGCTGCGCCGCGTTGTCGATGATGCCGTTGTGCACGACGCTGATCCGCCCGTCGGCGCTGGTGTGCGGGTGCGCGTTCGCCTCGGTCGGCGGACCGTGGGTGGCCCAGCGGGTGTGCCCGACGCCGATCTTGCCGGCGAACCGGCGCGGCACTGCCGCCCTGAGATCAGCGACCCGGCCGACCGTGCGTACGGACCTGCTCCCACCGTTGCCGAGCACGGCGACGCCCGCCGAGTCGTAGCCGCGGTACTCGAGCCTGGCCAGGCCCTCGAGCAGGACGGGCGCCGCGTCCTTGCGCCCGACGTATCCGACGATGCCGCACATGATGGTCCACCTTCAGCCGTAGATGATGCGCCGTAACTGCCGCTGCGTGAGCGCGGGCCCCGCGAACACCCGCTCGCCGACCTCCGCGGCGAGCTGGGCGTAGATCTCGTCGTTGCGGCCGCCGTACACCTGCAGGTGCGCGTGCCGCCGCCGCACATAGTCCGCTACCGGCTCGCGGTAGTACGCCACGACGTCCTCGACGACGCGCGCGGCGACCGGCGGGGGCAGCCCGGTGGATGTGGCGACGCGGTCGACGAGCTCCTGGTCAGGCACCCGACGATCATCCACGGCGCCGCAGGAAATGGCAACGATCTGCCCGAATTCGGGCAGATCTTCGCCACTGCGCCTAAACGGTCAGGGTCGCGCGGACCTTCCGCTCGTGCTCGAGCAGGTACTGCTTGCGCGGTAGGCCGCCGCCGTACCCGGTCAGGTCGCCGTTGGCGCCGATCACCCGGTGGCAGGGCACCACGATGCTGATCGGGTTGCGCCCGTTGGCCAGGCCGATGGCACGGGCGGCGGACGGCTTGCCGATCCGCTCGGCCAGCTCGCCGTAGCTGACCGTCTCCGCGTACGGGATGGTCCGCAGCGCCGTCCACACGGTCTGCTGGAACGGGGTGCCGGCCGGGTCGAGCGGCAGCTCGAACTCGGTCAGCTCGCCGGCGAAGTACGCCGTGAGCTGGTCGACGACGGCGTCGAAGCCGGTGTCGTCGCGCTCGCCGAAGGTCTCGTGCTCCGGCCGGTGGCTCTGGGTCTCCATGAACAGGCCGGCCAGGCCGCTGTCGGTGCGTACCAGGGTCAGTGGCCCTACCGGGCTGTCCATCACGGTGTGCGTGCGGTGTGGGTGGGACATGGTCGTCGTCTGCTCCTCGCAGGTCAGGCGGGTAGGTGGTTGATGGCGTGGTCGCCGGTGGCCCACAGGTACTGGACGGCGTAGGCCCGCCACGGCTGCCAGGCCGCGGCCCGTTCGGTCAGCGCGCGCGGGGTGTCAGGCAGGCCGAGCTCCGCCGCGGCGAGCTTGATGCCGAGGTCGCTCGCCAGGAACGCGTCCGGGTCGCCGAGCGCGCGCATGGCGACGCTCTCCACCGTCCACGGCCCGACGCCGGGCAACCCCGCGAGCTGCTCGCGCGCGGCCCGCCAGTCGCTGCCGATGTCGAGGTCGATCTCGCCGGCCGCCAGGGCACCGGTCAGTGCCCTGAGGGTGCGGCGCCGCGTCTGCGGCATGGCGAAGCTCGCGTCGTCGACCTCGGCGAGGGCCGCCGGGGTGGGGAAGAGGTGGGTGAGCCCGCCGGCCGGGTCCTCGACCTGGTCGCCGTACGCGGTCACCAGCCGTGCGGCATGTGTGCGGGCCGCCGCGGTCGACACCTGCTGGCCGATGACCGCGCGCACGGCGAACTCGGCCGGGTCCACCGTCCGCGGCACCCGCCGCCCCGGGCTCTTGTCCACGTACGGCTGCAGCACCGGGTCGGTACGCAGCTGCGCGTCGACGGCGGTCGGGTCGGCGTCCAGGTCGAGCAGCCAGCGGCACCGGCTGATCGCCGTGGTGAGGTCGCGGTGGTCCGACAGCGTCAGCTCGCACCCGACGTACGCGGGCGTCGGCCGCAGCGCCGCGATGCCGTAGCCGTGCGGCAGCCGCAGCGTCCTGCGGTACGCACTGTCGCGCCACTCCTCGACCCCGGGTACGGCGGTCGCGGCGAGGTGCCCGAACAGGTTGTCCGGACACAGCGGTGCACGGAACGGCAGCCGCAGCGTGATGGTCCCCGTCGTGGTGCTCGGCCGGCCGCGCGCCACTCGGCTGCGCAGCTCGCTCGGGGTGAGGGCGAACACCTCGCGCACGGTGTCGTTGAACGAGCGCACGCTGCTGAAGCCGGCGGCGAACGCGACGTCGGCCAACGGCAGCGTGGTGGTCTCGACCAGCAGCCGCGCCGTCTGCGCGCGTCCCGCGCGGGCCAGCGCGAGCGGCCCGGCCCCGAGCTCGGCGACCAGCTGCCGCTCGATCTGCCGCGTGCTGTAGCCGAGCCGGCTGGCCAGGCCCGGCACCCCCTCGCGGTCCACCACGCCGTCCGCGATCAGGCGCATCGCGCGGGCGACCAGGTCGGCCCGCTCGTTCCACTCCGGCGAGCCCGGGCTGGCGTCCGGCCGGCAGCGTTTGCAGGCGCGGAAGCCGGCCTGTTGGGCGGCCGCCGCGCTGGGGTAGAAGCGCATGTTCTCGCGCTTCGGCGTGACCGCAGGGCAGCTGGGCCTGCAGTAGATGCCGGTGCTGACCACGGCGACGAAGAACCACCCGTCGAACCGGGCGTCCTTCGACCGTACGGCGCGGTAGCGCCGCTCCTCGTCTTCATCCATGTCTGCCAGCATCCACCGTGGTCACCACCATGGTCTAGCAAGAATCCGACAGCGTTGCCAACGCGAACCTCGATGTCGGATTCCTGCTAGTCACGCCGCATGGCGGCGACCACCGTCGCGGCGTCGGTGCCCGCGCCCCCGATGATGCCGGAGGCCAGCGTGTTCTGGAACTGCATGCCCACGAAGTGCAGCCCGGGTACCTCGCCCGGCAGGTCGAGCCAGCCGAGCCCAGGACGGTACCCTGTGCACCACACGACCGTGCGTACGGCCAGCTCCCGGCCGTCGGCGAGCAGCGGGCGGCCGGCCCGCACACCGGTCACCCGCGGCACCCGGCGGATGCCCGCGCGAACCAGGTCGGCGCGGCCGATCCCCACCAGCGGGGTGCCCCGACCGGCCAGCCGGCGCGCCACCGCGCGCCCGACACCACGATCGGTGCGGACGTGCGGCAGCACCTGATAGCACGAGGCGTCCAGCCAACCAGGGACGCGCCCGGTGGCGCGACCGGCCAGCCAGACCGGGTGGTACGGCGCGAGGTCCATGGCGATGTCGCCACCGGAGTTGCCCGCGCCCACCACGAGCACCGGCCCGGCCGGCAGCTGCGCCGGCTCGACGTAGTCCGCAGAGTGCAGCTGGTGGACGCCAGGGTCAAGACCGGCAGCGAACGCCGGCACCCGCGGCGCACGCAGCGGCCCGGTGGCAACGACCACATGGTCCGCCGTGAACCGCTCGCCGTCGACGGTCAAGGCGAACCCCGTATCGGCACGCGTCATCTTGTCGACGGCGCAGCCCGACAGCACCGGCAGCGCGAACGCCTGCGCGTACGCCTCCAGGTAGTCGGCCATCTCGTCCTTCGTCGGCCGGTGGTTGCGCGGCGCAGGGAACGTCATGCCGGGCAGCGCGTCCACGGCGGCCGGCGTGAACAACCGCAGCGACCGCCACCTCTGCCGCCAGGCGTCACCGACCCGGGCGGCAGCGTCGAGGACGACGAGCTCGCGCCCGTCCAAGGCCAGCTGGCGGCCGGCCGCGAGCCCCGCCTGGCCGCCACCGACCACCACCACGTCGTAGTGCTGCGCCACCTGGCCGACGCTAACGTGGAGCCCATGGTGACCACGCGCACGGCTCACCCCGCCGACGTACCCGCACTCGAACAGCTCGCCGCCGCGGCATACGAGCCCTACACCCCGCGGATCGGAAGGCCGCCGGCGCCGATGGTGGCCGACTACGCCGCCGCCGTCCACGCCGGCCACACCTGGGTGGCCGAGCACGACGGCGCCGTCGTCGGCCTGTTGGTCCTCGTCGAGCAACCCGACCACGTCCTGCTGGAGAACGTCGCGGTGCATCCGGCGGCGCAGGGAAGCGGGGTCGGCCGGCTGCTCATGCAGCTCGCCGAGGAGCAGGCGCGCACAGCCGGGTTCACCGAGATCAGGCTCTACACCAACGAGGCCATGACGGAAAACCTCGCGTACTACCCACGGCACGGCTACCTGGAGACGCACCGCGTCGGGGAGGACGGCTTCCGCCGCGTCTACTTCCGCAAGACGCTCACCGCGTGACGGTCACTGCGCCGCGGACACCACCTCGTCTTGCGGCCGCACCCGCCGCCGGTACCGCACCAGCCTGATCACCTGCGGCAGCACGACGCCGAGCACGATCACCACGACGAACACCAGCGAGATCGGCCGCGTGACGAAGACCGTCGGGTCACCCGCGCTGATCTTCATCGCCCGCCGCAGGTTCTCCTCGAGCAACGGCTCGAGCACCAGACCGAGCACGACCGGTGCCAACGGGAAGTCGTAGCGCTGCATCAGGTACCCGACGAGACCGAACGCGAACAACAGCACCAGGTGGAACAGCGAGAAGGTGAGCGCGAACGCGCCGAGCACGGTCAGCGCGAGCACGCTGCTGTACAGCAGCGCCGGCGGGATCTTCAGCAGCCGCACGAACAGACCGACCAGCGGCAGGTTCAGCACCAGCAGCACCAGGTTGCCGATGTACATGCTCGCGATGATCGCCCACACCAGGCTGGAGTTCTCCGTGAACAGCAACGGCCCCGGCTGCAGGCCGTACATCATGAACACGAACAACAGCAGTGCCGTCGTCGCCGAGCCCGGGATGCCGAGCGTCAGCAGCGGCACCATGGCACCGCCGACGCCGGCGTTGTTCGCACTCTCCGGGCCTGCGACGCCTTCGATCGCGCCCTTGCCCCACTCGCTCTTCCGCCGCGACAGCCGCTTCTCCAGCATGTACGACGTGAACGAGCCGAGCGTCGGGCCGATGCCGGGCAGCACGCCGGCGAGGAAGCCGATCACCGAGCCGCGGCCGTACGGGCCGACGGACCGCCGCCAGTCCTCGCGGTTCATCCACACCCGGCTGGTCACGCGCATCGTCTTGCCGTGCGTCGTCCGCCCGGTCGCGAGCGCGCCCAGCGCCTCGGGGATCGCGAACATGGCGATCGCGACGAGCGCGAAGTCGATGCCGTCCTCCAGGTACAGCGCACCGAAGGTGAGCCGTGGCACGGTCGCCTGCGGATCGATCCCCACCACCGCGATGGTCATCCCGAACGCGGTGGCCAGCATCGCTTTCAGCCGCGAGCCGGTGCTCAGGCTCGACATCATGGCGAGTGCCATCAGCATCAGCAGGAAGTACTCGGGCGCGCCGAAGATCACGGCCAGCTCGGTGAGCAGGGGAGCGAGCAGGGTCAGCGCGATGACCGCGAGCGTGCCCGCGACGAACGAACCGATCGCCGCCGTCGCCAGCGCCGGTCCGGCACGTCCGCGCTTCGCCATCTCGTGGCCCTCGAGCGTGGTGACCACAGACGCGACCTCACCGGGGGTGCGGATCAGGATCGACGTGGTCGAGCCGCCGTACATGGCGCCGTAGTAGATGCCGGCGAGCAGGATCAGGCCGGCCGTCGGCTCCAGCCCGAACGAGACGGGTATCAGCACCGCGATCGCCGTGATCGGGCCGATGCCGGGGAGCACCCCGACGACGGTGCCGATCAGCACGCCGAGGAACGCGTACACCAGGTTCTGCGGTGCGAGCGCCGTGGCGAGCCCCTCACCGAGCTGCACCAGTACGTTCATGCGAGCAGCCCGATCGGTCCTGGCGGAAGTTCCACCTGCAGTCCGTAGGTGAACGCGACGTAGACCACTCCTGCGAACACCGCCGCGAAGATCGCGTTCCTGATCCACTTCCGGCGCTCGATGTACGTGCTGACCGCCAGCAGGAAGCCGAACGTGGCGATCAGGTACCCGACGGGGATGAAGATCAGGATGTACCCGAGCAGCATGGCCGCGAGGACGAGGAAGCGTCTCCCCAGGCCGGGGAGCGCAGCGTCCTCGTCCTCTTCGTCCGGGTCGTGCCCGGCAGCCGGCTCGGTGGCCGGCTGCCGGGCACGCAACACCGCCGTGCGCAGCCCGTTGACGAGCAGCGCCACGGCGCCGGCCGCGATCACCACGCTGAGCGCGACCGGCACGACCTTCGGGCCGATCAGCTCGACGTTCGCACTGACCTCACGGATCTGTAACGACGCGACGAACACCACGGCGGCGAAGACGAAGACCGCCGCACCGACGTAAACATCGGACGGTAGCTCCTTGGCCCGCGACATGGCAGACCGTCACTTCGCGTCGCCGGTGGACTCCAGTGCCTTCTTCAGCTCAGCGTTCGTCGTGCTGAGGTAGTCGTTCATCTCCTTGCCTTGCAGGTACGCGGTGTCCCACTGGTTGCGTTCTGCGGTCTTCTGCCAGGACTTCGTCTCCATGGCCTTCTTCAGCACGTCCTGCCAGTACTTCACCGCGTCCTTCGGCATGCCCGGCGGGCCGTACACGCCGCGCCAGTTGTCCAGGGTCACGTCGTAGCCCTGTTCCTTCGCAGTAGGGATGTCGGCGAGGTCGCCCTCCAACCGGTCTTCCTTCAGCACACCGAGACCGCTGAGCTTCTTCGCGACCAGCTGCCCGCGCAGCTCGCTCACGCCGGCGATCGCGGCGTCGATGTCGCCGTTGAGCAGCGCCGTGGTCTGCTCACCGCCGCCCTCGTAGTTCACGAAGTTGATCTTCTCCGGATCGCCGCCTGCGGCCATGACCACGAGGCTGAACGGCAGTCGGTCGTCACCGGCCGCACCGATCGGCACCGACTTGGGGTTCTTCTTGATCGCGTTGATCAGGTCGGGCAGCTCCTTGTACTTCGAGTCAGGGGTCGTCGCGATCGTGTAGTACTCGCTGAACAGTTTCGCGATCATCGTCACGTCCTGGTAGCTGTGCTTGCTCAGCCCACGCAGGCTGTTCGACATGATCGGTGTCGACGTGACGGCGATCTGGTACGGGTCGCCCTTGTTCGCCGTCACCATCTTCGACAGCCATACCGCACCCGTGGCCCCTGGCCGGTTCTGCACCGGCAACGGCTTGTCGACCAGGTTCTCCTTCTGCAGGGTCTGCACCAGCGCCCTGGCCGTGGTGTCCCAACCGCTACCGGGTTCCGACGGTGCGGTGACCGTCACCGGCTTCCGCGGATAACCACTACCTGCCGTGCCACCGCCTTGTCCTGTGCCACATGCCGATACCCCCAATACCGCTGCAGCAATTGCGGCGACGAGCCTTCGTTGCCTCATCTGCCTGCTTCCTCTCTGTGCGAGATACGTCTAGGAGGCCTTCACCTGCCGGTCCGGTGCCGCGTGCAGCGCCCACGAGACGCCGGCACGGGCAACGGCACTCTCCAGTTCGTGACCGACTGCCTCGGTCACGACGCCGCGGGACAGCGCCAACATGGCGTCGATGTCGACGCCGGTCTCGATCTCCATCAGCTGCAACATGTGCACCAGGTCGTCCGTGGCCAGGTTGCCGGTCGCGCCAGGCGCGAACGGGCAACCGCCCAACCCGCCGACCGCCGAGTCGAACGACGTGACACCCGCCTGCATCGCAGCGAGGACGTTCGCCAGCGCCATGCCACGGGTGTTGTGCAGGTGCACGGTCAGCTCCACGTCGGGGAAGTCCGACCGCAGTCGCGACAGCCGGTCGAGCACGAGGGCCGGGTCCGCGACGCCGACGGTGTCGGCGACCGTCAGGTGTCTGACGCCGAGCTCGTGGTAGCGACCCGCGACGTGGTGCAGCCGCTCGTACGGCGGCCGCCCTTCGAACGGGCAGCCGAGCGCGGTCGCCATCCCGCCGACCACCTCGACGCCGTGCTGCAGGCCGAGCTCCACGACCGGCGCCACGGCGTCCATCGCCTCGTCGGTGTTCCGGTTCGCGTTCGACCTGCTGTGCGCGTCGGTCACCGACAACATCAGGTCCCACTCGTCCGCCTGCAGCGGCACGGCGCGCTCCGCGCCGCGCAGGTTCGGCACGAGGATCGAGTACTTCACGTCCGGCCGGCGCTCGATACGTGCCATCACCTCCTCGGCGTCAGCGAGCTGCGGCACGGCCTTCGGGTGCACGACGGAGGTCACCTGGATGGTCGGCACCCCGCTCGCCGAGAGGGCGTCCACGATCGCGATCTTCTTGTCGGTCGGGATGTGCGCGGCCTCCGCCTGGAAGCCGTCCCGCGGCCCCACCTCACGGATGTGCACCTGGGCCGGCAACGGCTGCGTGCTCATATCACGCCCTCCTCGCTGAGTTCGCTGATCTCCTGGTCGGACAGGCCGAGCGCGCGGTACACCTGGGTGTTGTGCTCGCCCAGTCGCGCGCCCGAGGTACGCACCTGTCCTGGTGTCTTCGTGAAGCGCGGCACCACGCCGGGCAGACGCACCTGGCCGAGCGTCGGGTGGTCGACTTCGACCAGCATGTCGCGTGCGGCGTAGTGCGGGTCGGCGAAGATGTCGGCGATGTCGAGGATGCGCGACACCGGCACACCGTTCGCGTCACACCGCTGCTGGATGGTCTCCGCGTCGTGCGCGCCGAACCAGTCACCGACGATGCCGTCGACCTCGTCGCGGTGCTCGACGCGCGCGCGGTTGGTCGCGTAACGCGGGTCCCCGAGCATGTCGCGGCGGCCGATGACCGACGCCAACCGCTTGAACGTCCGCTCGGTGCTCGTCGTCAGCACCATCCAGACGCCGTCGCCCGCCTTGAACACACCCGCGGGCACCGACGCGGTGAGCCGGTTGCCCAGCCGTTCCTGCACGACGCCGAGCCGGTCGTACTGCGCCACCATCGTCTCGAGCAGCCGGAACATCGACTCGTACAGCGCGGCGTCGACCTCCTGCGCGTCGCCGTCGAGCGCGTCGCGGTGGTAGAGCGCGGCCAGCGAGCCGATCGTCGCGAACAGCCCGGTGACGTAGTCGGTCAGCGAGATGGGCGGCAGGATCGGCGGCCGGTCGGGGAAACCACTGATGTGGGTGAAGCCGCTGAATGCAGTGGCCGGCGTGCCGAAGCCGGCGTGCTCGCGGTGCGGGCCGGTATGACCGAACCCACTGACCCGCACGACCACCAGCTTCGGGTTGACCGACCGCAGCTCGTCGATGCCCAGCCCCCACTTGTCGAGCGTGCCTGGCCGGAAGTTCTCGAACAACACGTCGCGGTCGGCGAGCAGGCGCAGCAGCAGCTCGTGTCCGCGGGGTGTGCGCAGGTCCAGGGTGATGCAGCGCTTGTTCCGCGACATCGCCGCCCAGACGAGCGACTCCTCGCCCTCGAACGGCTGCAGTGCACGCAGGGGGTCGCCGGTGCCCGGCAGTTCGACCTTCAGCACGTCCGCGCCGAGGTCGCCGAGGATGGTGGCAGCGAACGGCGCCGCGTAGACGGTCGCTATGTCGAGAACGCGGAGGCCCGCCAGCGGACCCGTCGCCGTCGAAGTGGCCGCATCATCGTCGGTCTCCGTCACGGCGTCCTCCTGCCGTTGTCGTGTTACTGCGCTGGACTCTCCAGGTAGCCGGTGTCCTTGGAAACGCTTGCTGCGGTGGTGCGGACCAGCGGCGCCAGTTCCCTACGCCGCTTCGCCGGCAGGCGGGTCGAAGGGCCGCTGAGCACCACCGCGGCCACGACCTCACCACGCACGTCGAACACCGGCGCCGCCACGGCGGCGACGCCGGCCCACCGCTCGCCGTCGCTGTCCGCCCAACCGCGGTTGCGCGTGCGCCGCAGCGCCGCGTGGAACGTCTTCTGGTCGAACGCGCTGCTGCCGAGGAAGTGCCGCGCGCTCGCGTCGGCGATCGCCTCCGCCTCGTCCGGCGGCAGCCAGGCGAGCAACGCCTTCGCGCTCGCCCCGACGTGCAGCGGGAACGGCATGCCCGCCTCGACGAACGGCCGCAGGTTCTGCGGGCTCAGCACCACCTCGACGGCGACGCGCGCATGGCCGCGGCGTACGTGCAGCTCGGCGTTCTCCGCGGTCTCGGCGCTCAGCCGGTTCAGGTGGGGGAGCGCGGTCCTGCGCAGGTCGAAGGCCGCGGCACCGAGGCCACCCAACCTGAGCAGACGGGTGCCGGGCCTGAACCGCGTACCGTCCTTCTCCAACAGGCTGTGCTCGGTCATCGCCTGCATCAGCCGGTACACGGTCGGCAACGTGAGCCCGGTGCGCTCGGCGACAGTGCGTGGCTCGAGCACCGTGGCCCCGCGCTCGTACGCATCCAAGATCGCCATCACCTTGTCCAGGACCGCGACACTGGAGACATGCACCGATTCCATTATGCGGAATCCGTTCCATATCTCATGGCTGAGATGTCTAGCACCGCGTAGCAGCGCGGGTCAACGGTCGCCGTCGGCGAGAGGTACCCACCGTCGTCACGGCTGCGTTGAGCTACACTACCAACCGGCCGGATGGGCTAGAATCAGTCCATGCGGTCGAAAAACCGTCCAGACGGCCGGACAGAGTCTTTCATCGAGGCGGCGCGGCGTGCCCAGATCGTGGCCGCGGCGATCGAAGCGCTCAACGCCGTGGGCTACTCGAACGCCTCGCTGGCGCGCATCGCGCAGCAGGCGGGGATCAGCAAGAGCGTCATCTCGTACCACTTCGCGGGAAAGGGCGAGCTGTTCGAGTACGTGATCGCGCACGTTCTCACCGACTGCGCGGAGTTCATGCGGCCACGGCTGGCCGCCGAGACGACCGCGGCCGGCCGGCTCAAGGAGCACATCAGGGCCGAGCTCGCGTACATGGAGACCCACCACGCCAACTTCGTGGCGCTCGGCGAGCTCGTCGTCAACCACCGCGACAGTGACGGCTCGCAGGCGTTCGCCGACGATCCGGACGAGTACCTACTCGACGAGCTGCTGACGATCCTCCGCGACGGACAGCGCGACGGCGAGTTCCGCGACTTCGACCCGTACGTGATGGCCATCACCGTCAGCCAGGCCGTCGACGGTGCGCTCACGGCATGGGCGAGCGGGCGGATCGCCGACCTCGGCGCGTACTCCGAGGAGCTGGTCACCACCTTCGACCTGGCCACGGCACGCACGGCGAAGCGACGGGCGCGCCGGTGACCGAACACGACGAACTGACAGGGGGAGCGGTGGACAACGACCACGCGGACGTCGAGACCGTCGTCGCGTACACGATCGTGGACAGGCTCGTGTTGTGGTGCGGCCTGCCGCTCGCCGGCGCCGCCGTCGGCTGGGTGCTGAAGCTCCTCGCCGGCGGGCCGCGAGGCTGCCGTGGGTGCCGTTCCAGGGGCCGTTCGAGCTGATCGCCAGCATCCCCGACCCGCAGGCAACCGTGGGCGCGCTCGTCGTCGGCGCGCTCGCCGGTGTCGTGCTCGGGTTCATCGGCTCGCGGGAGGGCCTCACCGTACGGGTGCGCGACGACCAGGTCACGCTCACCCGCGGCGACGACACGAGGACGGTCTCCGGTCACCAGGTCACCGTGGTCTGCATGGACGCGAAGCAGCTCGTGCTGCAGGACGAGAACAGGAGAGAGCTGGCCAGGGAACAGACTGACGCCAAGCCGGAGCGACTCCGCGCCGCGTTCGCCGCCCACGGCTACTCCTGGCACGACGGCGACCCGCACGCCGCGGCGTTCCGTCCCTGGGTGGAGGAGTCACCGGACCTGTCGTCGAGTGCGCACGCCCTGCTCAGTGCCCGCCGGCGCGCCCTGGCGAAGGACAACAAGACCGACGCACGGCACCTGCGCGAGGAGCTGGCCAGGCTGGGCATCGTCGTACGCGACGAGAAGAAGGTCCAGTACTGGCGGAGCGTCCTCGACAGCCGCTGAGCGCCGCGTCACCTCAACGGGCTTCGCGCCGTTGGGTGAGGATCTCGTGCACGTCCAACGGCTGTTGGGTCACCGGCGGGCCTGCCGGCGGCTTGCGTAGCGCTTCGCCTATGCGCACGTTGACCTCGTCGACGATGGCGCGGGCCTCGTCGTCCGAGCGCGCGGCCAACGCCCTGGACGTGGCCTCCTCGGCGTCCTTGCGCAGCTGCAGTGCAGCGGGCAGGTACGAGAGGTTCTCCCGGCGCATCTTGCGCTTGATCCACCAGGTGTCCTCGTACGGGCGGTCGATGTCGGGGATCGGCTCGCCCGCGCCGGGCAGGTCGTCGAAGTCGCCGCGTTCCTGGGCTTCGCGGACCTTCTGCTCGACGACCGACTCGATCTTGCTCAGGCTCGGCTCGCCGTCCCGCATCGCGACCTCCCCGCTACCGCCCACCGCTCTCGTCGAGATTCTAGCGAGCCGCGAGATACTGCTGCGATGGAGATCTGGATCAACCCGGGCTGCTCGAAGTGCCGTTCTGCAGTGTCCCTGCTCGACGCGGAAGGCGGCGAGTACACCGTGCGGCACTACCTGGAGCAGCCACCTACCGCCGCCGAGATCACCGACGTGCTCGACCGTCTCGGCCTCGAACCCTGGGACATCACCCGCACCGGCGAACCGTCCGCCGCCGAGCTCAGCATCGCGGACTGGCCCAGGGACGCGAACGCACGCGGCCGGTGGATCGACGCGCTCGCCAGCCACCCGATCCTCATCCAGCGCCCCATCATCACCGCGGACGACGGCACGGCTGTCGTCGGTCGCACACCGGAGTCCGTCCGTTCCGTGCTCCCGTGAGCCGACGGCCGGTCACGTGTCGCTGCGCGCAATCAGCTCCTCGAGGAAGCTCGGGAGCCTCGTCTCGAAGTCCAGCAGCTTCGCCCACTCCGGCACGACGGTGAGCCGCGCCATCTGCGGGTAGATCCCACGTACGGTCGCCTCGAACTCGGGCATCCGCTCGGCGCCGACATGCTTCTTCGCGCCCGCCAGGTACTCGGGGAAGACCCCGTCCACGACGTCCACCGTGACGGTGCCTCGTACGAGCAGCACCTTCGGCGGCTGGATCGCCGTGTCGACGGTCAACGCGACCTTCGGGTTGGCGATGAGAGCGGCCACCTTCGGCGAGTTCGTCGCGGTGCCGACGATGATCCTGGAGCCGTCCCAGTGGAAACCGACTGGGACGACACGCGGGAAGCCGTCTGGACCGGTGTACGCGAGCCGCGCGGGGATGTCCGCCGCCATCAGCTCCTGGGCCAGCGGGTCGTGCAGAACCTGGGTCACGGTCTTCGCGTCCATGATGGTGTCCTCTCCTGCGAACGGCTTCTGTACCTACGGGACGGAGCCGAGTCCGCGTTCTCGACATCAGGAATCTCGCGCTGCGTAGCGCACGACGAGCTCGGCACCGATGTCCGCCAGTTCGGCGCGTACCGTCGCCGGCTCCTCGACCACCACGGTGGTGCCCCACCCGGCGAGCTGTTCCGCGATCGACCGCGGGGTGTGCGCGGCCACCCGCACCCGCACCCGCGCGGGCCCGGTGCCGGGCAGGTCGAGCACCTCGAGGTGCCGACCGAAATGGGTGCGTAGAACCGGCAGCAGCCGTGCCTCGATCAGCACCACCGCGGACACCAGGGACCGTCGCTGCTCGACCTCGTCGACGACCCGCTCCCAGGTCGCCGCGAGCTCGAAGTCGTCGGGCAGCTCGTAGGGGACCTCGGTCACCTCGACCGAGACGATGCGGTCGATCCGGAACGTACGCTGACCCGCCTCGGTGCCGGCGATCAGGTACCAGACGTCGTCCTTGTCCACCAGGCCCCACGGATCGACCAGCCGGGTGGTGGTCCTGCGGCCGCGCCCGGTGTACTCCAGGCGCACCCGCCGCCTGTTGACGACGGCGTCCTGCAGTGTCGCCACGTACGCCGGCCGGTCGCGCTCCGTCTCGCCCCACCTGGTGTGGTCGATGACCACCGCGCTCGCGGCTGCCTCCGCACCGGCACGGAAGGTGTCCGGCAACGCCCGCACCAGCTTCCGCAACGCCGACTTGAGCTCAGGCGCGACGGCCGCCGCCGGGCCGGCCAGCAGGAAGAGCGCCTGTGCCTCCGCGGCGGTGAGCCCGGTGAGGTCCGTACGCGCACCGCCGAGCAGCGCCCAGCCGCCGCCGCGGCCCGGCTGCGGATAGACGGGGATGCCGGCGGCCGACAGCGCCTCCAGGTCGCGGCGGGCGGTGGCCACCGACACCTCGAGCTCGGCCGCGAGCTCCGCCGCCGTCACCCGGCCGCGCGCCTGCATGAACAGGAGTGCGGCGACCAGTCGATCTGCGCGCATGCCGGAAAGTCTGCCAGGAAAAGTACGCAGAGCGTGCGTACTTTTCTGCTCTACCTTGTGGACATGGAGATCGAAGACACACCAACAGTCGCCGCAGCCTCCAGAGCGCAGTGGCGTACCTGGCTGGCGGCGAACTGTCGCACCGAGAAGGCGGCCTGGCTGGTGATCCAGCGGCAGGGGAGCAGCACGCCGAGCGTCAGCTACGGCGACGCGGTCGAGGAGGCGCTCTGCTTCGGCTGGGTGGACAGCAAGGCCGTCAAGCGCGACGCCGACAGCACCTGGCAGCGGTTCGGCCCGCGGAACCCGAGGAGCGGCTGGAGCAACGTCAACAAGGAACGCGTTCAGCGGCTCACCGACGCCGGGCTGATGACCTCGTACGGCCAGCAGCTCGTCGACCTCGCCAAGCAGACCGGCACCTGGGACCTGCTCACCGACGCGCAGAACCTGGTCGTACCCGACGACCTGCGCCAGCGGTTCGACGCCAACCCGGCCGCGTTGCGCAACTTCCAGGCCTTCCCGCCGTCCTCGCAACGCCGGATCCTGGAGTGGATCGCCACCGCCAAGCGCCCCGAGACCAGGCAGCGCAGGGTGGGCGAGACCGTCGAGCTGGCGGCGAGGAACGTCCGCGCCAACCACCCCTGACCAGGTCAGCCGGGTTGCGCCACGCGGCTCGTACGGGCCGTGCCTACGAGCGCCACGGCCGTCCCCACGCACGCGACCACGCCGACCAGGCTGGCGACGCCGACCCCGCCGCGGACGGCGTACGACGCCACCGACGTCGTGAAGACACCGGCGGCAAAGCACAGCGCCGCCACCAGTGCCGGGCGCGCGGACCGCAGGGGGAGTGCCGCGGTCACGGCAAGCGCCACGCACAACACCAGGTCGGGGACGAGGAAGATGTTGTCGGCGCGCCAGGAGTCATGGAGGAACAGGAAGACGAACGTACTGACGCTGACGGCGAGCGCCACCAGACGGGCTACGAGCACCACGGCCTGCACCTCCGTACACTGATCAGCAGTACTGACGATCAGTATAACTGATCGTCATGGTAGTTGCGGAGTTGTAGATTGAGACAGGTGACGAGCAAACGACACGCGACGATGGAAGACTTCACCGGCTTCCTCATCTACCGGATCGGCACCGACGTCGCCAGGGTGATCGAGCGCACGCTGGCGCCGACCGGCATCAGCGGGCGGGAGCTGCGGGTGCTGAGCTTCCTGTCGGCGGGGGAGTTGTCCCAGCGCGAGCTCGGCACGAAAGCCGGCCTGGACCGCACCACGATGGTCGCCGTCGTCGACCACCTCGAGGAGCTCGGACACGTCGACCGACGCCGCAGCACCGAGGACCGGCGGAAGTACGTCATCGTCGTCACGTCGAAGGGACGCACGACGTACAACGACGCGGTCAAGCGTCTCGCGAAGGCAGAAGGCGACTATCTCCGGTCACTGGACGCCAGTCAGCGCAACGCATTGCACGACACGCTCCGCACGCTGCACGCCGCGCACCAGATCGACTGCTGACGGCTAGCGGCTCACCGCCGTCTCGCGCTCCACGCGCGAGAGCTTCTCCGGGTTGCGCACGTAGTAGAACCCGGTGACGAGGCCGTCCTCGACCCGCACCGCCGCGACGCCGTCGAGCTCCCCGTCGAGCCGGATGCGCAGAGCCGGCCAGCCATTGATATGCACCGGCTCGACCGACATCCTGCCGCCGCCCACCGTCTTCAAACCGGCGGCGAACAGGCGAGCAACCTTGTCGGCTCCCACGATGGGCCGCGGCACAGCCTGCTTGACGCCGCCACCGTCGCTCAGGACGACCACGTCGGGCGCGAGGACGTCGAGCAGGTTCTGCAGGTCGCCCGTGTCGACCGCCCGCTGGAAGGCCGCGAGCACAGCTCGGGTCTCGGTCGGGGAGACGACCCCACGCGGCCGGCGTGCGGCCACGTGGGCCCGCGCCCGGTGGGCGATCTGGCGGACCGCGGCCGGGCTCTTGTCGACGGCTTCCGCGATCTCGTCGTACCTCAGGTCGAACACCTCACGCAGCACGAACACGGCCCGCTCGGTCGGCGCGAGCGTCTCCAGCACCAGCAGCATCGCCATCGAGACGCTCTCCGCCAGCTCGACGTCGTCGGCCACGTCGGGCGCGGTGAGCAGCGGCTCGGGCAGCCAGGTGCCGACGTACGACTCCTTGCGGCGGCCGAGCGTACGCAGCCGGTCGAGCGCCTGCCGAGTGGTGATCCGCACCAGGTAGGCACGCTGATCCCGCACCGTGTCGAGATCGACGCCCACCTACCGCAGCAGGTCTCCTGAAGGACGTCCTCCGCATCCGCCGCGACGCCGAGCATCTCGTACGCGACCGTAAAGAGCAGGTTCCGATGCACGACGAACGCCTCGGTGGCGGGGTCCGGCCGGCCGTCCTCGCTCATGCCCACTCCTGTCTTTTTGCTCTCGACTGCGCCACCCACAAGATGCCGCACCCTGCCGTTCTGTGACACCCCTCAGCTGACCACCATGTCCTGGGCCTTGGACATCTAACTTGACATAATGTCCATTATCGGCCAATCAAAACAACGGGAGTAGCACTAGATGCGCTGCCCTCGCCTGTTCCCTGTCCGGGTACGTGCGCCAACGACTGACCTCGGTCGAGTTCCCATTCCCTAACCCGGACTGGAGCGGCACACCTGAGCCCTGTGGGGCTGAATCTGGCGGTGCGGCTGTTCGCTACCCACCTGACGCGACAGGCCGCACGGGTGAACGCCGCGCTTCGCGGTTGACGCCGCCCAGCCCGTCACATGGACCTCGACGGTCTACCTAAGGAAGATCCATGACGCGGCCACTTAGCCTGCGCGGCATGATCGAGCCCACGCCGCCGAGCCCGCACGCCCGCCCGAGGCACGTCCCGCGTGCCTCGCCTCGTGCCGTGGCCATCCTGTTGTTCAGCACCACGATCGCCTGCGTCGCGGGAGGCGTCACCCAGTTCGTGATCGTCTATGGGTACCTGTTCCCGACCGTGAGTGACGACTTCCTCGAAGGTTTCGGCCCGCTCGTAGCCCGCACTCTGACGGCCGTGTCCACCGGCCGTGCCGGCGTCCTCGGTGCGTGTGGCGTACTGCTGGCCGCGGCGGCCTGGAGACGTAGGCCCCGCCGCGGTGACCGTCTCCGGGTGTTCATCGGCCTGGTCGCCACGGGATAACTGCTGTGGGCTGTGGCGCCGTTGCCACCGGTGGTTCGTCTGCTCGAGCTCATGAGCGCCATCGCCCCCGGCGGACAGACCTGGCCGTTGGTACTCGTCGTACTCCAGAATGCGCTGGTCGGGCTGGGCGCGCTCGTGACCTGATCATACTGGCGCTGCTCCGTGCTCAACGGACACGCAGCCAGCCGAACTCGAAGCCATGAAACACGAAGCGTTACCAGCAAGATGACGGGAGTCGAGGGGCCGAGGGCTTGCTGGTCAGGTATCGCGTCGGGCCATGTGCACGACGACAGGACCTTGTTGACCGTCGGCCGGGAGTCGTAGCTCGGCGACGATGCGTAGGTCTGCGTTCTCGAGAAGAACGGTCAGCTGCTCGGGCCGCCATTGGTATGTCGTCCAGTTCACCGCGACGCCGCCGTAGGCCTCGGTCCGGACCACGTCGTCATCGCCGACGTGCGTCGCGATGATCAGCTGCCCGCCGGGCAGGAGCGCGTCGTGGAAGGCGGCGAGGACGTTCGGCAGGATCTCGCGTGGCAGGTTGAACAGCGACCACCATCCGAGGATGCCCCCTAACGACCGCGGCTCGAGGTCGAGTTCGGTGGACGAGCCGACGGCGAAGGTGCACTCCGGGTGAAGCCGTCGGGCGTGTTCGATCATGCGAGGTGACAGATCCACGCCCGAGACGTCGATGCCACGCTCGTGGAGGTACGCCGTGACGCTCCCGGGCCCACATCCAACGTCAAGAACCGGACCAAGGTCCCGGACTGATTCGGCGAACGCGTCGATGGCTGCCTTCAACCCAAACCCGGCGGGATCGGAGGGTCGACGTACCCGAGCACGGCCTTCCGAAACTCCGCAACCGCTCGTGGATTCGCGCAGTCGAAAGTCACCTGCACCTGCTTCACGTTTGTCATCAACCCAGAGTATGACCGAGCGCCCTCCGGCCGTCTCGACCCCGGCACAATGAGGGTCTCGATGAACGGAGGAGTCCCACGGTGAAGACAGACTTCAAGAAGACGCTCGACTGCTATCGAGCGCGACACCGTGAGTTCCGCATCGTGGAGGTGCCGCCACTGCAGTACCTGATGGTCGACGGGCATGGTGACCCGAACACGGCGGATGAGTACGCCGACGCGCTCGCGGCCCTGTATCCGGTTGCCTACAAGCTCAAGTTCGCCAGCAAGCAAGACCTGGGCCGCGACTACGTGGTTCCGCCTCTGGAGGCGTTGTGGTGGGCGTCGGACATGGACGTCTTCACGTCAGCGCGGGACAAGTCCCAGTGGGACTGGACGGCGATGATCATGGTGCCCGACTGGATCACCGCCGAGATGTTCGACGACGCCGTCGCCAGAGCCGCCGCGAAGGATCGTCCAGCCAGTCTCGACGAGGTGCGTATGGGGACCCTAGACGAGGGAGACTGTGTTCAGACCCTGCACATCGGACCGTACGACGATGAGGCCCAGGTGCTGGCTGAACTGCATCACCACTTCATCCCGACCGCCGGCCTACGCACGACGGGTAAGCACCACGAGATCTACCTCAGCGACGCTCGGAGGGTCGAGCCGTCGAAGCTGCGGACCATCCTGCGCCAGCCAGTCGAGCAGACCTAGGTGTGCCGCCCGCATGTGCCGCAATCGGTGCTGATCATGATGGTTGGGCGGCACATGATTCGGCTGAGACTCGTCACGCCAGGAGGGCGCGCCAGCGGTCGGCGGACTCCATCTCGTCCAGGCTGATCCGCTCCAGGAACGTCCCTACCTTTACCAACCGCTGCCCCACGGGCCCATCGAGCCCGAACCTCTCCGCCGCCGTCATCGCGGCCCGCGCCGACTCGAGCAGCTGCCGTGAGCTGATCACGACCGAGTGGTACCAGGCGTCGTCGTCGACCACGTAGACGTCGCGACGCCACTGCAGATCGCGTTCGCGCCGGACGAACCCCTGCCGGATCAGGAGATTCACGGCCACGGAGACCGAGGCCGGGCTGACCTTCAGCCTGCGGGTCAGCTCGGCCGCGGTGCGCCTGCCCTCTTCGGACAGCACCAGGTCGAGGTGCACGCGCGCTGCCGTCCTCGGCATTCCCGCCCTGACCGCCATCTCGATGATCTCCTCGTCGATCGTGCCGTCCGGCGGTCTGGCCGCGCGCGGAGGTGTTGGTGTGCCGCGCCGCGCCCGTTGGACCGTCGCCCAGTGCGCCTGCTGCGACCGGTAGCCGCCGGGGCCGCCGTTGCGTCCGACCTCTCGGCTGATCGTCGAGGTCGGCCGGTCGAGCCGCCTGGCGATCTCGGCGTAGGAGCGCCCGTCGGCGAGTCCGGCTGCGATGCGCTGGCGGTCCTGCTGGGTCAACCGTCCTCCTGGCATGCCGCCAGTATTGCCTTCGCCGCCATTCATTGCAACGTGGCATTGCGTTCAAGGTCAGCGTCATTGCGTCAATTTACCGCCACTTACCTGGGTAAATGCCGTTCAGCTGATTGACATCCATTCCGGATGCAACGTAGCTTTCGAGCTATATAAAACACGTACTATCGCGAGATGGGCAACGGCATGGGTGACTCCCTCCACACCGTCACGACGATGCCGACGGCGGTTCAGCTCGCGCAAGGAGCTCATGCTCCACCACCCGACCATCGACTACACCGGCATCGAGGCCCCTCCGGCGGCGCCAGGCGAGTTCCTCGTCATGGACGAGCCACAGCACAGCCGCTATCGCAAACCGCTGGTGGACAAGTTCACCGCACGCCGGATGCGACTGCTCACCGAGCGCGTCGAGCAGATCACCGCCGAGCACCTGGACGCCATGGAGAAGGCCGGGCCGCCGGCGGACCTGGTGACCGCGTTCGCCAAGCCCATCCCCGCCATCATGATCTGTGAGCTGCTGGGTGTGCCGTACGAGGACCGGGACTCCTTCCAGGGGCATGTCGACAAGTTCATGGACGGGGAGACGAACGACGACGACCTGATCGCGGCCTACACGGCGACCCAGCAGTACCTCGCGGAGCTGGTGGCCGCCAAGCGCGCGAACCCCACCGACGACGTCCTCAGCGACCTCACCGACAGCGACCTGACCGATGAGGAACTGCGAGGGATGAGCCTGATCATGCTGGCGGCCGGGCTCGACACCACCGCGAACATGCTGGCGCTCGGCACCTTCGCGCTGCTGCGCAACCCGGCGCAGCTGGCCGCGCTCCGCGCCGATCCCGCGCTCACCGACCAGGCCGTGGAGGAGCTGCTGCGGTACCTGAGCGTCGCCAAGACGTTCCAGCGGACGACGCTGGAGGACGTCGAGCTGGGCGGCCAGACCATCAAGGCCGGCACAGCGGTTGTCGTTTCGTACAGCACCGCCAACCGCGACCCCGAGCGCTTCGCCGATCCACACGTGCTCGACCTCCGCAGGCAGGACGGCGGGCACCTGGCCTTCGGCCACGGCATCCACCACTGCCTGGGACAGCAGCTCGCGCGCATCGAGATGCAGGTCGCCTTCCCCACGCTGGTCAATCGCTTCCCCACCCTGCGCCTGGCCGTACCGGCCGAGGAGGTCGAGCTGCGGCCCGAGACCGCGGACATCTACGGGGTGAAGAGCCTCCAGGTCACCTGGGACGTATGACCGCGATCAGATCGGTCAACGGCGCACCCGATAGCGCAGGTGGAGCACCCGGATGCCCTGGACCATCACATCAGGATCCTCCAACAGGTGCTGCGCGTCGACCGACCCGAAGTAGCGCTTGCCGGACCCGAACACCACGGGTACGACGTCCATAGCGACCTCGTCGACGAGCCCTGCCGCCAGCACCTGACCGCCGACGGAGCTTGCGGGCGACCTCGACCGTGCGGTCGCCCGCAAGCTCCTGTGCCTTGGCCATGGCGGCCTCGACACCGTCGACGAAGTGGAACGGCGCCTCGGGGTCCCAGCCCTCGGGCGCCGGCCGGTGCGACACGACGACTACGTGGTCGATCCCGCCCGGCGGCTCGGCGCCCCAGCCGTCCGTCAGGTCGAAGACGTGCCGGCCGACGATCGTCACTGCGATCTGGTCCCAGTACGGCCGGGTATAGTCGTAGGACGCCTGCGACACCTTCACCTCGCCGCTCTCGTCCAACGGGACGTCACCGCTGGACAACCAGTCGAACAGCGGTCCGGGCTGGTCGTTCTCGTCCGCGACGAAGCCGTCTACCGACACCGAGCTGTACATGACCACCTTGCCCACGGACTCTCCTCTGCTTGGGATGCACCCAGTTTGACGTGTCGTGAGATCTCGGCTCTTGTAAGAAATCAATCGGCCGGCAGCGGCCCGACGTCGAGCGCATGACCGGGATGTTCGCGCAGGAACCGCCGCCGGACGTCGACGTACCGGGTCGGCGTAAGCCCCGTGAACGCCCGGAACTCGTGGCCGAAGTGCGCCTGGTCGAAGTAGCCGGCGCGACCGGCGAGGTCTGCCCAGTCGACCGGTCCGGCGAGGTCGATCGCGAACACGGTGGCGGCGAAGCGGTAGGTGCGGGCGAGCCGCTTGGGCGTGACACCGATGAGTTTCTTGAACCGCTGTGCCAGATGGGTGCTGCTGACGCCGGCCGTCGAACTCAGGTCGCCGATCGCCACCGCTCCCCTCGCCGCCGCGATGACGCTGCTCGCGTGGCGGACCAGCCCGAGGCCGGCGGTCTCGCAGAGCCGTCGCATCAGCTCGTCCTCCAGCAGCGTCAGCATCTCGTGCGCCCCGGCCGCCGTGGCCAGCCGGTCGCGCAGCCCAGCAACGCCTGCGCGGCCCCAGACCTGCTCCACCGTCACCGGCCGGTCGCACAGCTCGGCCGCAGCCATCGGCAGGAACGGCGCCAGCCCCCACGGCTTGAAGTGCACGCCGACCGACCGGGTCCCCGGCGGGTAGCCGAACTCGAAGGCACGGGTAGGCGTGGTGACCACGCAGCCGTCGGCGTACTCGGCCGGCTCGATGTCGGTGCCGGCGCGGCGGATGCGGAACGGCGCCCCGAGGTTGAGGATGAGCACCGCCGACGGCATCGGCGGCAGCGTCAGGCGGGGGTACGGCGGCGCGCCCTCCAGGTAGTAGGGGTCGTCGATCAGCCCGTCCAGCGGCGGTCGTGGCACTCTGGACCCGTACTCCACGGGTGACAGTATCGCCGACGCCCAGACGGGCCGCCAGGTCAGCGACCCGGGGCGACGCCACCTTGATAGGCAAGTGAACACTTGCCTATCGTGCGTCTGCACCGTGCGGCGTTCGAAACCTGAAGGAGAATCCATGACCGAACCCACCGCATACGGAGCCTTGGAGACCATAGCCGGTCGTCCGGCACTACGTTTCGAGCGCACACTCGCCTATTCGGTCGAGCGCGTGTGGCAGGCGGTCAGCGTGCCGGCTTCGAGCTAACCGCTCAGCAAGACGGCTGCCGGTTGACATTTACCCACGTCATCGACGACCTGGCGCTCGCAGCGCAGACTGCAACCGGCTGGGAGACCTACCTCTCACGGCTCGAGCCTCATCTCGCCGGCGAGCACCTCTCCGAAGAGGTAGCGCACGAGCAGTGGGCGGAGATCCACGAACGCTACGCCGAGCGCTTCGGAGTCGACCCGACGCCTGGACGGCGCTTCGCGGCGGCTCTGCGTGCAGGTCAATGACGTTGTGAGCGACGTGTACAAAGCGATCGCAGATCCGACCCGGCGAGCCATCCTCGACGAGCTCATCGAGCGGGACCGGCAGACGCTGTTCGAACTGTGCGGCCGCTTGACGATGAAACACGGACTCACGTCGTCGCGGCAAGCGATCTCGCAACACCTCGACGTGCTGGAGGCGGCCGGGCTCGTGATCGTGGTCAAGCAAGGCCGCTACAAGTTCCACTCCATCGACACCACCCCGCTGCACGCCATCGCGGAACGCTGGCCGCGACAGACCCGAGAGAACATCTCATGAGAATCGAAGTCACCAGCATCTTCGTCGAGGACCAGACTGCCGCGCTCAAGTTCTACACCGAGGTTCTCGGTTTCGTGAAGAAGACCGAGGCGCCTGCCGGCGAGTTCCTGTGGCTCACCGTCGTCTCCCCCGAGCAGCCAGGCGGCGTCGAGCTGCTGCTCGAGCCATCGGTCCATCCCGCCGTGCCGCCGTACAAGCAGGCGCTGGTCACCGACGGCATCCCGGCAGGCCGAGTATGAACGGCTGAAGTGGCTCGGCGTCGCGTTCACGCAGGAGCCGACGGAGCTGGGTCCCGTGACGACGGCGGTGTTCGACGACACCTGAGGCAACCTCATCCAGATCGCCGCTATGCCGAAGTCCGACTGAATGCGTTGGTCGACGTCATGGCCCTATATACGAAGACAGCTACCGGCTCTGGTTGGCGGCTTGTCTGCGGGCTCGGTAGGCCGCGGCCTTCACGCGATTGCCGCAGGCCTCCATGCCGCACCATGTACGACGTGCGCCACGGGAGCGGTCTAGGTACAGCCGTGTGCAGCCCGGACGGCCGCATTCCTTCAGGCAGGCGTGGCGGTCGGCGAGCATGGCGATCCCGGTGCGTGCGACGTGGGCGTTGCCATGATAAGCCATTGTCGGACTTCCCCGCTGCCCGGTCACGCTTTCTCATCCCGCGCTGCCGGACAGCCACCCGGGAAGGTCGAGGCGCAGCGACGTGCTGCCTGCGACGGTGGCAAGGTCGCGCTCCAGCTGGCTCAGTCGCCGTACGCCGAGGGTCGCGCTCCACTTCTCGCGGATCTCGGCGAACACCGCGACGGAGGCGGCCAGGAAGTCGCGGCCCCTGTCCGTCGGTACGACGAGCTTGCGCCGCCTGTCCCCTGCGTCGACCGAGCGTGCCACGTAACCCTGCTGTTCCAGCAGCTCGATCGTCTTGGCGGCCGCCTGCTTGGTCACGCCGAGCCGGCTGGCGACCTCGGTCGCTGTCGCCCCGTCACCGACCGCCTGCAGCGCGAACCCGTGCACCGGCCTGGTGTCCGGGTGCCCGCGCTCGGCCAGCAGCCGGTGCGCCTCGCCGAGGTGCGCCCGGGTGGCACCGAGCAGCGCGAGCGGCAGGTCCCACGGAGCCGCCCCCTTCCCCATCGGGGTCCCTCCACTTCCTATAGTCAATATGGTTGTCTATTATCGTCAACTACGTTGACCGATCATAGGAGCGACATGGAGATCATCGACCGCACGACCCGCCGGGTGACCGAGACGCCGAACGCCGTCATGACGACGCTCGCGTCACCGACGCTTGGCGGAGCCACCCGCAGCCTGTGGTACGTGGAGATGCGACCGGATGCCGTTGGCCCGACCCACGCCTTCGACAGCGAGGTCGTCTGGTCGATCACCGAGGGCGCCGGCCTGGCGCGGTACGACGGCCGCGAGACCGACCTCGGTGCGGGCGACACGGTCGTGCTCCCGGCCGGGAAGATGCGCCAGTTCGTCGGCGGCCCGTCCGGCTTCCGAGCCGTCGTGGTGGCCGCCGGCGCAGCCGCCGTGACCCGCGAGGACGGGAGCGACCCGGTCGTCCCTGCGTGGGTGGCCTGAGCCCAGGCGGCGGGTTATCGGCAGCCAGTACTCCGTCGACTGCGGCCTCACCATGTGGTGCGGCGCTCCCCCGAGCGGGCGACCGGGCTCCCTCCGCAGCGGGAGGGCGGCCGGGCCGGACCGGCCTAGGTTCGTGGACATGTTGATCCGTGCCGAAGAACAGGTCCGCTGGCCGGCCCTCGCGACGGCCGTCCTGCTGCTCGGGTACGCGGCCGGCAAGGTGGTGTACGCCATCGAGGGACGGCTGGGGTTCCGGTCAGGTCCCGTCCCGAGCGCGGCCGAGCACGCGCGCTATTCCACCGAGATGATGGGGGTCGGCGAAGCGCAGTGGTCCGCGGCGGCGACCGGGATCCTGGCTGCCATCGTGCTGGCGACCGTGACCCGGGTGGGGCGCCGCATCCCCCGCGTCGCGCTGCTGGTGCTGCTCGTCGGCGTCATCGCCGGCGTGGGTGCCGGCGCCGTCGTGCTGGCGGCCGCGGGCCTGCTCGACGGCCGCCGCGCCACGACGCACTGGCGCTACGCCGACGTGCTGCAACAGCGGTACCCGCAGACGGCCGTCGACCCGAGCCCGCTCTACATCGACGACCGCGACATCCTCACCAGCGCCGGATGTGCGGCGGGCCTCGACCTGTGCCTGCACATCGTCCGCCAGGACTTCGGCGCGGCCGTCGCGAACGCCGTCGCCAGGCGGCTGGTCGTCCCGCCGCACCGCGACGGTGGCCAGGCGCAGTACATCGAAGCGCCGATGACGCCGACGCCCGCGGACGACCGGATCGCCACGAGCATGGCGTGGGCGATGGAGCACCTCGCCGAGCCGATCACCGTACAGACGCTGGCACGTCGGGCGGCGATGTCCGTACGGACGTACCTCCGCCACTTCCCGCGGCATACAGGGATCAGCCCGATCCGGTGGCTGATCAACCAGCGTGTGCAGGCCAGCCTCGGCCTGCTGGAGACGACGGACGCCTCGATCGAGGAGGTCGCACGGGCAGTGGGGTTCGACACGGCGGTGACGTATCGCCACCACTTCGGCCACGTGATGCACACCTCGCCGTCCGCCTGGCGCCGGACGTTCCGCAGGAACGGCGCCGCTACGTGACCGGTCACGAGGAGCTGGTCTCGCTGGTCGACCGGGCCGGCCGCGAGGTCGACGCCGCGCCGCGCCCGGTCGTGCGCCGCGACAACCTGCTGCACGCAGCGACCGCCGTCCTCGTCCGCGATCCCGGTGGCCGGATCTACCGGCACCGGCGGAGCCTCGACAAGGACTGGGCACCGGGGATGTGGGACCTCGCCGCCGGCGGCGTCATGCGGTTCGGCGAGGTGCCGCAGGAGGCGGCCGGGCGCGAGCTCGCCGAGGAGCTCGGCATCAGCGGCCCGTACCTCCAGCCGCTCGGCAGCAGCCTCTTCGAGGACGACACCACCCGCTGCTTCGAGCACGTCTACGAGGTCGTGTGGGACGGGCCGATCACGCATCAGCCGGAGGAGGTCATCGACGGCGGGTGGCTGCGCATGACCGAGCTCGCCCGCCTCCTCGCCCGTCCCGACCACGATGTCGTGCCGGACACGGTCCACCTGCTGCGCCATCTCGCCCGCGCGGGCGTCTCGGACTACGGCACGCTGTCCGCAAGATCGGAGTAGCGCCCCGGCTCTGCGGGCCGCGATAGTCACGTGGAGGCCCGGGCGTACCGGGCGGGAGGAGACGACGCCGTGGCGACCACCCTGTACGCGGCAAGCATGTCGCTGGACGGCTTCATCGCCGGCCCCGGCGGCGACATGTCCTGGCTGACGCCACACGTGGGCACACCCAACCCGACGGCGGACGGGCTGGTGGCCCGCATCGGCTGCATCCTGGCCGGCGGCCGCACCTTCCGCGGCGACGACCCGAACCGGGGCACGGACGCCGAGGGCGCGTTCGGCGGCCAGTACGACGGGCCGACCGTGGTGCTCACCCGCCGGCCGCGCGCCGACCCGGTACCCGGCGTCACGTTCAGCGACGACCTGCACGACGCCGTGGCGCGAGCCAAGGAGCTCGCCGGCGACCGGTACGTGAACATCCTGGGTGCCGAGGTCGCCCGCAACTGCCTGCACGCCGGCCTGCTCGACGAGATCCTCATGTTCGTCGAGCCGGTGCTGCTCGGCGACGGCGTCCGCATGTACGAGCACCCGGGCGGCACCGACGTCCGCCTGGAGCAGCTCCCCGACACCACCGAGCACTGGTACCGGGTCGTGCAGCGGTAACGGTTACGGCAGGCGGTAGACGGAGATGTGCGACCCGGACTCCGCGGTGAACTCGGCGCCGGCCCAGTCGGCGTGCCTGCTCTCCAGCTCGAAGCCGGCGAGCTGCGCCATCAGGTCGAGCTCGGCCGGCCAGACGTAGCGCTGCGGGGTGCGGAAGAGCTCCGCCTGCCTGCCATCGGCGAACCTGAAGTGGTGCGAGACGAGGTGCTGCCGCACCACGTCGTAGGTGTCCACGCCCATGTACCCGGCCTCGCTGTGGAACACGACCGCCTGCTGTCCTGGCGGTAGCTTGCGCAGGTCGGGCACGCCGAGCTCGATCACGAACCTGCCGCCGGCAGCGAGGTGGCGTGCGGCGTTGCGGAAGCACGCGACCTGTTCGGCCTGGGTGAGCAGGTTGCCGATCGTGTTGAAGACGAGGTAGACGAGCGAGTACTCCCCCGGTGCCCGGGCACTCGCCATGTCACCGACGACCACGGGGACCATCGCCTCGTCGACCTTCGTACGGAGCTGCTCGACCATCGGTACGGACAGCTCGATACCCGTGACGGGCACGCCGCGCTGCGCCAGCGGCACCGCCACCCGACCGGTACCGATGGCGAACTCGAGCACCCGACCGCCACCGGCGAGCTCGGCCAGCCGGTCCACCGTCGGCCCGAGCACCTCGGTGGCGAACATGCCGGCGCCCGGGGTGTCGTACCCCCGGGCTGCGTCGGCGTCCCAGATCTCGTCCTGCCGCATGCCGACGACCATGTCAACGAACCAGCTGCACGTCCACCGATTTCCTCGCGCTAAGGTCGTTACCTCCGCGTAGTTCGCCAGGTCCGCGTCGATGCCGGCGCCGGAGTGGTTCCCCAACAGCACGTCGTCGAGGAACCCTGGATGATCCCGCAGCACGGCATGCGTCCGACAACTCCGGTTCAGGTCAACGGCTTCGTCGCCCAGGCGCCGATCAACGGGCCGGTGATCAGGACGCCGTCGTTGGCATCCAGCTCCGCCAGCAGTCGATCGCTCAGCGTGTCCGGGGCGACCCTGCTCCCGCGTCGCCACGCCGTACTTCTCCATCAGCGGCAGCACGCCCGCCACGACGTTCGCCCAGCCGTACGTCGGCGCCTGCGGACCGCCGCGCACGATCGACTCCAGGTTCATCTCCGGGTCCGGCAGGCCGGCCGTACGGAAGCTCGCGAACAGCCGGTGGCCCATCCGGACCTCGACACCGGCGCGCCGCATCGTCTCCCGCACCCAGTCCTGCACCTGCTCCCACAGCGGCATGGCCAGCCGACCCACGACCGCGTCGAAGCCACCCTCCACGCCCTCGAGGGATGCGACGTCACCCACGCGGAACTCCACGTTGTCCATGCCCCGGCGGGCCGCCATGGCCGTCGCACGCGCCACGGTGTCGGCATCGGCGTCGATCCCGACGACCGATCCGCGGGGACCGACGAGCTCGGCGGCGAGCAGCGAGACGTTCCCGGCACCGCTGCCCAGGTCGAGTACGCGCCAGCCCGGCTGGAGTCCGGCAGCCACGAACGCACGCTTGGTGATCGGGTCGATCACCTCGCCCTGCACGCGCAGCCGCTCGTCCTCGTCCGTACCGCGTTCGAAGAGATAGTCGCGTTCGCTGCTCGCCTTCGTCAGCTCAGCCATGTTGCTTCCTTCCCCAGGTGCAGACGAACTGGTGGAACCACGCGCGGAACCGCGGGTCGAGCATCAGCTCGCGGTACCTGGCCAGCTCGCCGTCGGTGGCACCTGCCTTTCGCAGCAGCGGCTCGGCCTGCATGTTCAGGTTGCGGTGCAGCCGGCATCCCGGGCTGCCGCCGACCGTCGTACGGGACAACTCGCGGGCCTGGACGTCGACCAGGCCCGCGTCGACCATCGCACCGTCCACCTCACCTGCCCACGGCCAGTGCATGCCCACCGCCGGCGACACGACCTCGAGCGAGAGGTACTGCATCCGCCGGAACAGCTCCTGGTCGGCGTCGCTCGGCGCCGACAGCACCTCGAGCGGACGGTCGGTGAGCTCGCCGACCACCAACCAGCCACCCGGCGCAAGTGCGTCGACCAGGCTCGCCAGGACCTCCCTGCACCGCGGCAGGTGGATCAGCAGCAGCCGGGCGTGGATGAGGTCGAACGGCCCACCGGGCGGCGGTCCCTCGTTGATGTCGTGCGCGCGCACCTGGACGCCCGGGTGCGCGACCAGGTGGTCGGTGTCGAGGTCCGTCGCGACGACGGCCCGGTGCGCTCTGCCAGCCAGCCCGCGATCGACCCGCCACCCGCGCCGACGTCGAGGCAACGCTGGCCGGCCCCGACGACGGTGCCCAAGCACTCCTTGGTCGGCCCGTCGAGCAGCTCCTCCAGACACCGTACGTGCTCCTCGCCCAGGTCGGAGCCGGTGTCGAAGATGTATTCCGTGTCCATTGGTGTCCCCGTCGTAGTCGCCATGCCCGTCGGGGACGCTAGTTGCCGGTGTTATAGGTCGGCTATAGCAGCTGCGCGAACCTGCCCGCCGCGACGAAGCCGGCGGCGAGCAGCAGCGCGAGGTTGACGGCGACCGGCCGCGGCTCGCCGAGCGAGGCGTGCGAGACGGCCGCCCCGGACATCACGGCCACCAGGCCGAGCGCGGCGACGGGCGTCAGCGCCGGGACCACACCGGTCAGCCACGGCGCGAACAGCCCGACGACCGCGAGCAGCTCACAGCAGGCGACGATCCGTACGACCGGCATCGGGAACGGCGCGATGCCGGTCTGCCCGGTGGCGAGCAACCGGTCCCGTGACATCGTCGCCTTCGCCACCCCGGACACGATGAAGGCAACGGCGAGCAGGCCACTGACCAACCACAACGCTACGGACATGAGCACTCCTCTCGAACATCGGACGAGGAGTGGACGAGATACGGCCGCCGGTTGTGACAGGCTCGCTGTCACAACCACCGTGCGCAGCTCGTCAGGACAGATGTGACCGACCAAGAGACCCGCGACTGGGACGACATCGACCGTCGTCTGGCGGCGGCGTACACGGAGCACCGCGGCGCGCTGCTCGCGGTGGCGTACCGGATGCTCGGCAGCTTCCGCGACGCCGAGGACGTGGTGCAGGAGGCGTTCCTGCGACTGCGGCGTGCCCTGCTCGCCGGCGAACGGCCGGACTCCCAGCGCGGCTACCTGGTCACCATCACCACCCGGCTGGCCATCGACCAGCTGCGGTCTGCGCAGCACCGGCGGGAGACGTACGTCGGCCCGTGGCTGCCCGAGCCTTCTGTGCTCGACGACCCCGCCGACGCGGCCGCGCTCGCCGACTCGCTGTCCACGGCGTTCCTCGTGCTGCTGGAGCGGCTCAGCCCCGAGCAGCGGGCGGCGCTGCTGCTGCACGACGTCTTCGACCTGCCGTACGCCGAGGTGGCGTCGATCCTGGGCAAGTCCGAGGAGGCCTGCCGCCAGCTCGCCACCCGGGCCAGGCGCCGGGTCCGTACCGACCAGCCGACGCCCACGGCTACGTCCACCACCGAGGCGCAGCAGCTGGCCAACCGGTTCTTCGCCGCCGCACACGACGGCAACCTCGACGGGCTCGTCGCGTTGCTGGCCCCGGAAGCGGAGTTCGTCGGCGACGGCGGCAGCTCCGGCAGGGGCGTCACTCGTGCGATCCACGGCGCGGACGCGGTCGCGAAGACCGTACGGGGCATCTTCCGCCGCATCAGGTCGCTGAGCGGCACGACGCAGCCCGTCTGGGTCGGCACGCAGCCCGCTGTCCTCATCCTCGCCCCGGACGGCGCCCTGGCCGGCGTCTGGTCGCTCGTGGTCGCCGGCGACCGGGTGCACGCAGTGCACGGCATGGTCAACCCGGCGAAGCTCGAGCACCTCGGCATCCCGCTCACCGACCTCGCCCGCTGAGCGGGATGCGCTGTCGGCGCCGCGGTCTACGGTGACGGCGTGACCGACGACGACTACCCGTGGGAGCCACCGGTGGCCGGCTCAGAGGCCGAGCAGCTGCTCGGCGCGCTCGACCGGCTGCGCACGACGTTCCGTTGGAAGGCCGACGGCCTCGACGCGTCCGGGCTGCTGACCCGTATCGGCGCGTCCGCACTCACGCTCGGTGGGCTGCTCAAGCATCTCGCCGCCGTTGAGGACTACTACTCCACCGCCAAGCTGCACGGCGAACCGCTCGGCGCGCCGTGGGACGCCATGGGCGGCGACGGCAGCAACGACTGGGAGTTCACCTCCGCCGCCGACGACTCCGCTGACCAGCTCTACGACCTCTGGGACGGCGCCGTCGCGCGGTCGCGCACCCGCTTCCAAACCGCCCTCGACGACGGCGGCCCTGGCCGCCCCGTCCACGTCGCCGACCCGGAAGGGAACCACGCCAGCTGGCGCCGGCTGACCTGCGACCTCATCGAGGAGTACGGCCGGCACACCGGCCACGCCGACCTACTCCGCGAAGCAGTGGACGGCCGCGTAGGCGAGGACCCACCGGACGGCTGGCGCCCCACAGCCGGCCGTCCCCTGCCAACCGGCTGAGCCCTTTCCGGCACTCGGGGCACGGGGCATCAGGGGGTTGCTGCGACGCAGTTCAGCAGGACGTGGCCCAGCGGGGTGGTGTGGACGTCGGCGACGCGGAGGCGGCGGTGGTGGCCAGGGTGGTGTAGCCGTCCACGGTCCGTTCGCGGCCGCCGCAGAGGGCCAGCATCCGGAGGTCCATCTCGGTGAAGGTGGCCGGGTCGTCGCCGGCGGTGCCGTGCGTCTCGACCACGAGGACGCGGCCGCCGGCGCAGGATCGCGACGGCGTCGTCGTCCGGCCAGTCGTGCACCACGCCGCTGAGTACGTAGACGTCGCCGCCGGTCGGCAGCGGGTCGAAGAAGCTCTGCCCGACGAACGCGCACCGGTCGTCGAGGCCGAGCGCGGCCAGGTGCGCGCGGCCGCGCTCCACGGTGTCTGGCAGGTCGACGAGCGTCGCGCGCAGCTGCGGGTTGGCACGCAACGCCTCCGCCAGCAACGCACCTTTGCCGCCACCGACGTCCACGACGTGTGACACGGCCGTCCAGTCGCAGCCGCCGGCGGCGTCCACGATGTACTCCGGCCCCGTGGCCATGGCGGTGTCGAAGGACGCCGCCAGGTGCCGGTCCGCGGCCAGGTGGTCCCAGAACGGCTGCCCGAACACCCGCGGCCAAGCGGGCTCGCCGGTGCGGACGGTGTGCAACAGCTCGGTGAACGCCAGGTCCATCCGGCCACCGAACCCGTCCAGGTCCAACCAGGTACGCATGCCGGCGGGATGGTCGGAATGCAGCAACCGCCCCAGCCCACCGGCGGCGAACCTGCCCGGGTCCGGCTCGGCGAAGACGCCGCGCGTCGCCAGGTGGCGCAGCAGTCGGCTCAGCGCGTCGACGTCCGTGCCGCTGCGTTCGGCCAGCGACTCGACGGCGACCGGCCCGTCCCCCATCAGGTCGGCGATACGCAGCGTGGCAGCCACCCGCAACGCCATCGGCGTCGCCAGGTCCATCAACGGCCCGAGCGCCGCCCATGCCGACGGCGCGCTGTCATCCTCGGTCATGCACGGCACGTTACCGGCCGGACGACGACGGCGGCTTGGAGAAATGTGACCCGCCCGCGGACGGCCTCAGTCGGTGCCGTACTCCATCGCCGCCTGGTCGAGCAGCTCGTCCTCACCGGCACCGTCGCCACCGGCGGCGATCGCGTCCGCCCCGCCCTCCGGCATCGCGCCGATCAGCCCGGTCGACGCGGCCTGGGCGGCACCGATCAACGTCGGGTGCGGGGTGCCGACCATGCCGAGACCGGCGTACTGCTCGAGCTTGGCACGCGAGTCGGCGATGTCGAGGTTGCGCATGGTCAGCTGGCCGATGCGGTCGACCGGCCCGAACGCGGCGTCCTCGGTCCGCTCCATGGAGAGCTTGTCCGGGTGGTAGCTGAACGCCGGCCCGGACGTGTCCAGGATCGAGTAGTCCTCACCGCGCCGCAGCCGCAGCATCACCTCCCCGGTGACGGCCGTCGCGACCCAGCGCTGCAGCGACTCCCGCAGCATCAGCGCCTGCGGGTCCAGCCAGCGACCCTCGTACAGCAGCCGCCCCAGCCGCCGCCCCTCGTTGTGGTAGCTGGCGAGGGTGTCCTCGTTGTGGATCGCGTTCACCAGCCGCTCGTACGCGGCGTGCAGCAGCGCCATGCCAGGCGCCTCGTAGATGCCGCGGCTCTTGGCCTCGATCACCCGGTTCTCGATCTGGTCGGACATGCCCATGCCGTGCCGGCCGCCGATCGCGTTCGCCGCGAGCACCAGGTCGACGGCGGTGCCGAACTCCTTGCCGTTGATCGTCACCGGCCGGCCCTGCTCGAAGCCGACCGTGACGTCCTCGGCGGGTGCGTCCACGGCGGGGTCCCAGAACCGCACACCCATGATCGGTTCCACGATCTCGATGCCGGTGTCGAGGTGCTCGAGCGCCTTGGCCTCGTGCGTCGCGCCCCAGATGTTCGCGTCGGTGGAGTACGCCTTCTCCGCGCTGTCGCGGTACGGCAGGTCCCGCTCGAGCAGCCACTCGGACATCTCCTTGCGGCCGCCGAGCTCGCTGACGAAATCGGCGTCCAGCCACGGCTTGTAGACCCGCAGCGACGGGTTGGCGAGCAGGCCGTACCGGTAGAACCGCTCGATGTCGTTGCCCTTGAAGGTGGAGCCGTCACCCCAGATCTGCACGTCGTCCTCGAGCATCGCGCGCACCAGCAGGGTGCCGGTGACCGCGCGGCCGAGCGGGGTGGTGTTGAAGTAGGCGCGGCCACCTGAACGGATGTGGAACGCTCCGCAGGCCAGCGCCGCCAGCCCCTCCTCCACCAGCGCCGCCCGGCAGTCGACCAGCCGGGCGACCTCCGCGCCGTACTGGTGGGCGCGGCCGGGTACGGAGGCGATGTCGGGCTCGTCGTACTGGCCGATGTCGGCGGTGTAGGTGCACGGCACGGCACCCTTCTCGCGCATCCACGCGACCGCTACGGAGGTGTCGAGGCCGCCGGAGAAGGCGATCCCGACGCGTTCGCCGACGGGCAGGGAGGTAAGCACTTTGGACACATCTGAATTATATGCACACTCATGCATGATCATGCAAAGCCGGTGGACTAGAGTCTCCCCCGGGACCGCGATCCGGAGACGTCCACCGGGAAGAGGGCACCATGGTTCGACCACACGACGTCGGCGGGGCCGAGGGGTACGGCCGCGTGCACCCGAGCCCGGACGAGCCACCGTTCGAGCACGTCTGGGAGGCCAGGGTCCACGCCGTGCACCAGCAGCTCGTCGCCGCCGGGGTCTACTCCAGGGACGAGGGGCGCGACGGGATCGAGCGGCTCACCGCGACCGAGTACGCGCTCGGCTACTACGAGCGCAGGTTCCTGGCCACCGTACGGCTGCTGCAGGAACGCGGCATCCTCGGCGAGGACGAGCTCGCCGAGCTCATCCTGCGGGACCAGCCGTGACCGGCCGGGGCTACCAGCCTGGCCAGCGGATCCGGATCCGCGGCGAGGAACGGCATGGCCACCACCGGGTGCCGCGGTACTCCCGCGGCGCGACCGGTCACGTCGTCGCCGTCCACGGTCCAGGCCCGCTGCCGGACGACGTCGTCGCACAACGACCGGAGCCGCGAGTGCAACCGATCTACACCGTGCGGGTGCCGGCACACACCCTCTTCGGCGCCGGCGACCATGTGGTGCACCTCGACCTGTGGGAGGACTACCTCGAGGCCGCACCGGACCAGGGAGGTGAAGGGGCATGACCGACACCCACCACGCCACCGCCGCGATGACGGCGCGCGTCCGCCGGCTGGAGGAGCTGCTCGAACAGAAGGGCGTCCTGCGCGGCGCCGACACCGACGCGTTCCTCGAGCGCTTCCTCACCACCGCCACCCCGCGCAACGGGGCCAGGATCGCCGCCCGCGCATGGGTGGACGACGCGTTCCGGCAACGACTGCTCGCCGACGCCGACAGCGCCGTACAGGAGCTCGGCTACAGCATGAACGACATCGGCCTGCGGGTCGTGGAGAACACCGCGGACACGCACAACGTCATCGTCTGCACGCTGTGCTCGTGCTACCCGCTGCCGCTGCTCGGCCCGCCGCCGTCCTGGTACAAGAGCGAGGCGTACCGCGCGCGCGTCGTGCGTGACCCGCGTGGCGTACTGCAGGAGTTCGGCCTGACGCTGCCCGCCACCACGGCCATCGACGTCTGGGACTCGACGTCCGAGCTGCGGTACATGGTGCTCCCGCGACGTCCCGCCGACAGCTCGGGCCGCACCGAGGAAGAGCTGGCCGACCTGGTCACCAGGGACGGCCTGGTCGGCACGGCGACCGTCTGACACAGCGGTCAGCGCGCCTCGAGCACGGCGAGGTCGCGTATCGCGAAGCGGTGGTGCTCGCACTCCTCCTCCATCACCACGCCCAGGCATTCGCCGACCGAGCGGGACTCCGCCGGATACCCGGGCGCGGGCGACCGCGCGCACGCGCGCCCGAGCTCGGCGTCGGTGAGGTCGTCGACGATGCCGCGTACCAGCGCCATCCGGTCGGCGCGCACCTCCAGCACCTCCGTGTACGGCGGCCGCGCCTCTAGGTCGATGCCGAGTGCCGCCGCGTCCGCCGGCGCGTACGCGGTCTGCGGCAGGCCGAGGCGGTGGTAGGGCAGCTCCTCGTCGAGCACCGTGCGGCTGGCCCACGTGTCGGTGATGAAGACCAGATGGCGCAACGTCTCCACGAACGACCACTCGCCGTCGACGCGCTCGCCGCGGGCCGCCTCGGGCAGCCGCTCGGCCCGCGCGACGGCCAGCGCCCACAGCCGTTCGACCGTGCGCCACATCGCCCGGAAGTCGGCGGCAGTGCGCACCTCGCGCAGCTGCACCCGCTCCGGATGCCGGCGGTCGAGCTCGCCCTCGACGTACGCGGTGACGTCGACACCGTTGACCCTGAAGTCGCTGACGTACCCGGACACGTCGACGCCGACGAGCCACGAGTCGACGACCTTCACCAGGCTCATGTCGCAGTCCACGAACCGCGCGCCGGTGAGGTCCGCGACGGTGAAGCTGGCACAGCGGTACGCGGCGTTGTTGCCGTCGTCGTGGTAACCGGCCGACCAGCGGTGCGGACCGTACTGTGCTGCCATCGCGCTGCCTCCCCGTACGACGCTCGCCGACGAGGCTAGACCCGGCCACCGACAGCGTGCCGGCGTCAAGGAGCACGCACCATCAGCACGGGGCAGGTGGCCTCGCGCAGTACGACCCTGGAGGTGCTGCCGACGACCGCGGAGGTGAGCCCGTTGCGCCGGCGCGCGCCGAGGACGATCACCCCGGCGCCGCTCGACCGCGCATCGTCGAGGATCAGGTCCGGCAGCAACGCCTTGCGCACGCCCGAACGCACCACGCCGACGGCGGTGATGCCGTGACCGCGCAGCTTGCCGATCGCCGCCTCGACGGCGGCGGCCGCCTCCTCGTCGTTGTCGCCGTCCACCTGGCCGGACGCGCCGTGCCGTTGGTCGGCGAGATGCAGGACGCGGACGCGGATCGGCAGCGCGCCGAACAGGGTGACCACGGCCTCCAGGGCACGGTCGGCCGCGACGCACCGCCCGTACGGCAACAACACCACGCCGTTCGGTGGGCCGCCGCCGGACGACGTCGGCGTCAGGTCCAGGGACGCGCTCTGCAGGAACGCCGTCACCTCGTCGACCAGCTGGCCGCCGGCACCGGTCACGTCGTGCGTCGTCTCGCCGTGCGTGGGTACGGTGACCGCGGGGCGCAGCGCACCGGCGGATCCCCGGAACGCTGACAAACGACGCCTCGCGGACATGACCGGGCTCCTCGTAACGGTATGCGACGCCACAGCTGGCTTCCCGGCACACCTACGTCCAAGGATAACAACCTCACCAGGTACGGCGGCCCTCAATCGGCCGCCGGATGGTCCGCGGCGAACGCCGCGATGTCCGCGAGGCAGGGCCGGTAGCCGTCCGTCGTGTCCACGTCGATCGTCGGCACCGGCAGTGACACGCGTTCGAACGCCCGGTGCCTACGAATCGCCCCGGCGACGTCGTCCAGCTCCGCCTGGTCGGCGTGGGCGCGCCGCACCGGGTTCGCCGCCAGCCGCCGGCGCCGGCGCGCGACCCCGACGTCGGCGGTGACGTGGCACTGGACCAGCCGGACGTCCGCGAGCCCGTCGAGCCGCTGCAGCCCAGGCCGCCAGAGCCGGTCCTGGAACGCGGCCTCCGCCACCACCGTGACGGCGTTGCGGAGCAACACCTCGAGCACGTCGAAGAAGACCGTGAGGGTGCGCAGCGACAGCACGTCGCCGTCCGCGTCCCCCGCGGCGGCCACCATGCCTTCCTTGATCTCGTCGCGGCACACGGCCGGGCACCCGATGGCCCGCGCCAACTCGTGGGCGAGCGTGGTCTTCCCGGCACCCGCGGGACCACTCACGACCACCAGCGTCGGCTCCGCCACGCCCCCGACCCTACGCGGCGGTCGCGCTCACGTGCGCGGCACGAGACGGACGAACGGCAGGTGGCGACCCACCGCGCGGAAGTCCTCGGCGGAGCCGTCGACGGCGAAACCCATCAGCCACGGCAGCAGCTTCGTCGCGGCGAACCGGTGCTTTACCCCGTACCAGGCCGTGATCTCGGCCCCCTCCTCGACCGGCAGCGGCACGGCCGTGACGGGGATGGTGCGCAGCCCGATCTGGATCGTGACGTCCGGCGACTCGAGGATGTTGCGGTACCAGGCGGCCGTCGCCCCCAGCCCGACGCGACGGTGACGCTGCCGTCGGCCGGGTCGATCCTGATCACCTCGAGCACGGCCTGCCGCGGCTTGCCGGTGACCCGGCCGACGTGGTGGAGCACCAGTATCCGGTTGCCGAACAGCCACCCCGGCCGGAGCCGGTAGAGGTGCCGGGGCAACCGGAACAGCAGCCGGCCGATACCGCTCGGCGGCCGTACGTCCTTGACGAGCTCCACGGTCATCCCCTCCCGTCGTCGGCACGTTCGGCAAGCGCGCCGAGCGCGTCCATCGCCTCGTCGACCGGCAGCTGCGGATCCAGCAGCCGGTGCAGCACCAGGCCCTCGAGCAACGCAAGCAGCAGCGTCGCCGCACCGGTCCGCCGCGGCGCGGGCCAGTCGGGGTACAGCTCGCCCAGGCGGTCGGCGAGCGCGGCGCGTAGCTGCCGCAGCTGGTCCTCGCCGGCCGCCGCGAGACCGGGCTCGCGCAGGGCGCCGGCCATGACCTCCATCGCCAGCCGGGCGCGCCGCTCGTCGTCGGCCGTCTCCGGCAGCAACCGCCGCATCGCGTCGACGACCGCTCGCGCGCCGTCCGCGCCGAGCAGCTCGTGCACCACAGGGTCACCGAGGTCCTCCGCCGCCCGCTGGGTGATCGCCGCGCGCAGCTGCGCCAGCCCGCCGAAGTGGTAGTGGATCAGCCCCACGTTGACGCCCGCCCGCGCGGCCACCCGGCGGGTGGTGACGGCCGGCCAGCCGGCCTCGACGAGCAGATCCACGCCGGCCCGGACGATCTCCTCCCGCCGGCGCGAGCCGCGGGTCGAACTTGGTCGATCGCCCAACTTGGTCATGTGACCAAGTTAGCAAGAACCGCCACCGGGTCGACATGAAGGTGCCCTCGACCGGCAGCGCGAACGCCTTCGTCGGCCGGATCGCGTAGGCGGCGTACGGCGGGCCGCCGGACGTCGGGGCACCGTACGTCGCGTCCAGCAGCTCGCCGCTGACCGTCGTCGGCCAGCCGTACACCGCCTCGAACGCGCCGGACGCGCGGCGGAGCGTCTCCTCGTCGCGGACCCTGGCCGCCACGCCCTCCACGACCAGGTGCGCATCCTCGGCATCCTTGGTGAGCACGCAGCGCCCGTCCGCGGACAGGTTGCGGCTCTTCCGCGCGGTCTGCTTCGACGCCACGAAGACCACGGACTCCGACCACACCGCGAGCACCGGCATGACGTGCGGCGCGCCGTCCGGGCGCACGCTCGCGAGCCAGTACCAGCCGCCGGCGGCCAGCCGTTGCTCCACCGCGGACCAGTCGAAGACATCCGTGTCGTCGATCTCGGCGTCCAGCTCCGTTCCGCGACCGGTCGGCCGGATCGGCTCGGCGACCGGCTCCAGGTACCCCATGATTACCTCCGAGCGACTACTTTCTTTTCTACATCAGTAGTAGCCTAGAGCGAGTGCTTTAACAACGCAACCGGTAGAGGAAGTACAGCGCTATGGCCGCCAGGCACCGATCCCGCTGCCCGATCAACCTCGCCGTCGAGGTCTTCGGCGACCGGTGGACGTTGCTCGTGCTGCGCGACATCATGTTCGCCGGCAAGCGCCACTACCGGGAGCTGCTCGCGTCCGACGAGCGCATCTCCACGAAGATCCTCGCCGACCGGCTGCGGATGCTCGTCGACAGCGGCCTGCTCACCAAGGCGGACGACCCCAGCCACCGGCAGAAGGCGGTCTACAGCCTCACCGAGCCGGCGATCGCCCTGGTGCCGGTGTTCGCGCAGATCGGCGCCTGGGGCCGTCAGTACCTGCCGGCCAGCGACGAGCTGAGCTGGTACGCCGACGCCCTCGACCGCGGCGGCCCAGCCCTGTGCGAGGCATTCATGGACGACCTCCGCGAGATCCACCTCGGTCCCACCGCCCGGCACCAGCCGCCGGGCACCGGCCCGTCACTGGCGGACGCCCTGCGCTGATGTCGAGCTGGCCTGCGTGGCTACGACGTACCACTACAGCACCGGCGACGGAGAGGACGGCACCATGTCCGTGACGGAGACCGACGTGCGGTCGGCGGACGGTCGGACGCTGCACGTGTACGACACCGGCAGCACCGGTGCGCTGCCCGTCTTCTGGCACCACGGCACGCCGAACGTCGGCGCACCGCCGGAGCCGTTGTTCGCCGCGGCGAGGCGGCTCGGGCTGCGGTGGGTCTCGTTCGACCGGCCCGGTTACGGGGGTTCGACACCGCATCCGGGCCGTACGCTGGCCACCGTCGCGGCCGACGTCGCCACCGTCGCGGACGCGCTCGGCATCGACGGGTTCGCCGTCGCGGGACACTCCGGTGGCGGCTCGCACGCCCTGGCCTGCGGGGCCGCCCTTGGCCGGCGGGTGCGCGCCGTGCTCGCCGTGGCCGCGCTTGCGCCGTACGACGCCGCCGGGCTGGACTGGTTCGCCGGCATGATCCCTTCGGGTGTCGCCTCGCTGCGTGCCGCAGCCGCCGGGCGTGCGGCGAAGGAGCAGCACGAGTCGGCCGGCGCGGAGTACGACCCGGAGTTCACCGCGGCCGACCTGGCCGCTCTCGAGGGCGCGTGGTCCTGGCTCGGCACGGTGGTCGGCCCCGCCGTCGCCGCCGGCCCTGGCGGGCTGATCGACGACGACCTCGCGTACGTCACGCCGTGGGCCTGCGAGCCGACCGCGACGACCGCGCCCGTCCTGCTGCTGCACGGCGGCACGGACCGGATCGCCCCGCCCGCGCACGCCGAGTGGCTGGCCGCGCATGTCCCCGGCGCGCAGCTACGCCTGTCACCGGCCGACGGCCACCTCTCCATCCTCGAACGAGCCGAGGACGCACTGCAGTGGCTCGCCGACAACGCCAACTGACCACGCCCCGCCCGGAGTCAGTGCCGCCCGCCCACGTCACTCGCCACGGCGAGCAGGGCGGCCTCGGAACCGGGTGGGCCGAGCACCTGACGGGGTCCGAGGGCAGTCGGGAACGCCACGGCCGGCCAGCCGAGCGCGTTCGCGACCGGGGTGTGCCTGAGCAGCCGCTGCCGCAGCTCCGCCTGCACCCGCGGGTCCTCGTCCGAGGCGGTCTGCACCGACGGCGCCGGTCCCTCGACGACCCGGTCGACGAGCACGTCGAAGCCCGCCACCGCGGCCGCGTACTCGGCGCGCCAGGCGGCTTCCACCTGTCGTGCCCGGCGTTCGGCCGCGTCGTCGACGTGCGCACCGGCCGCCTGCACCCGGCGCCGGAACTCCGCGCTGTACCCCTGCGGATGCTCCACCACGGCCGTGCCGTGGACGGCCCAGACCTCCGCGTTGAACACCGTCCAGTGCTCGTCGGGCAACGGCGGCGGCTCGACGTCCGTGCCGACGACGCCGACCCGCAGCTGCCGCGGGTCGGGCAGCGTGTCGATCGCCAGCACCCGCTGCAGCTCGGCGCGGTTCGCGGCCAGGTAGCCCAGGCTGTCGTAGCTCGGCGCAAGCGGGTACACCCCCGTGAGGTCGAGCCCGTGCGCGCACTTGAGGCCCCAGACACCGGCAAGCGCCGCCGGGATACGTACGGAACCGCTGGTGTCCGTACCCAACGCGAGCGTGCACACGCCCGCGGCGACGGCGACGGCGCTGCCGCCGCTCGACCCGCCGACGGTCGTGCCGCGGTCGTGCGGGTTCAGCATCGCGCCGAAGTGCGGGTTGTGGCCGCTCACCCCGAACGCGAGCTCGTTCAGGTTGGTCTTGCCGAGGACGATCGCGCCGGCGGCACGCAGCTCCGCCACCACGGGCGCGTCGCGCTCGGGATGGTGGTCGACGTACCGCGCCGTGCCGTACGTCGTGCGCAGGCCGACGGTGTCGACCAGGTCCTTGACGGCCACCAGGCGGCCACGCAGCCGGCCGTCGCGCACGTCCGACGCCGCGCGCAACACCGCGTCCGGATCCACCGTGATGAACGCGCCGAGCTCAGGATCGATCCGGTTGAGTGCGACGACCGCCGCGTGCCGCGCCGACATGGCCCGCCCCCTGACCGTGCTGCAGATGTCGTACCAGCATCGCACCGGCCCGATCCCACCACGGTGTCACCCCTCGGCGACCGCCGCCGCGATCGCGTCCCCCATCGCCTCCGTGCCGACGACACGGCTGCCGGTGACGGCGATGTCGTACGTACGGAGCCCGCCCGCCACCGTGCGCACGACGGCGGCCTCGACGGCCGCAGCCGGCTCGGCCAGCCCGAGCGCGTGGTCGAGCAGCATGGCGAGCGCACGGACGGTGCCGATCGGGTTGACGTCGTCCTTCCCTGCGTGGCTCGGCGCCGAGCCATGGACGGGCTCGAAGATGCCGGGCCCGTCACCGACGCTGGCCGACGCGAGCATGCCGATCGACCCGGCGACGGCACCGGCCTCGTCGCTGAGGATCCCGCCGAACAGGCCGTCGGTGAGGATGACGTCGAACCGGTCCGGGTGGCGGACCAGGTCGTTGGCGCAGTTGTCGACGAGCACGTGCTGCAGCCGTACGTCGGGGTACTCCTTCGCGATGCGCGTGACCTCGTCGCGCCACAGCGCAGAGCTCTCCAGCACGTTCGCCTGGTCGACCGAGGTCACCAGGCCACGCCGCCTCCCGGCCCACCGGAAGGCAGTGTGCGCGGTGCGCGCGATGTCGGTCGTGGAGTAGCTCATGGTGTCGAACGCTTCCGCCACGTCGCCGGCGAGCTGCCGGCGGCCACGCGGTTGGCCGTTGAACAGGCCGGCCGCCAGGTCCCTGACGATGACCAGGTCGATCGGCGCCCTGCCGTCGCCGGTACGGAGCGACGACAGGTCGGCGAGGTCGGGCGGCAACCGCACCGGCCGGATGCTGGTGTGCAGCCCCAGCTCGCGGCGCAGCTTCAGCAACGCCACCGTCGGGTTCTCGTCGCCCACAGACCGGTCGATCGCCGGGTCGCCGACCGCGCCGAGCAACACGGCCGCGGACGCCCGCGCGGCGGCCAGCGCAGCGGGTGGCAGGCTGGTCCCAGCGGTCGTCAGCCCGGCGGCGCCCACCGCGTGCTCGGTCACAGTGAACTCGTAACCCCAGCGCTGGCTCACCGCATCGAGCACCTTGACCGCCTGGGCGACCACCGAGGGGCCGATGCCGTCGCCGCCGAACGCGGCGATCTCGTACGCCACGGCGGCCGTCAGGCCCGCGATCCGGACTCGCGCGGGTCGGTGAGCCGCACGTCCTGCAACCCGGTGTAGCCCGGCTGCAACATGGTCAGCATGGTCTGCTCGAGGCTCGCGCGCGGGAGCACGCACTCCTCGCAGTCCACCGACTCCAGCACCAGGCGCACCGACAGGCTCTGGTCGTCCCAGTCGAGCACCTCGACGTCGGCGCCGTCGGCGCGCAGCGCCTCGCGCATCGGCGCGAGCAGGTCGTCGAGTTCCGCTTGCGAGGGTTTCACGGGTCCTCCCAGATCTTCGTTGCTCACCGGACCTCCCGGGTGACGGCGATCGATCCCCCGGGCCACGACGGCAGGTAGGCGGCCTTCACCCCGGTACCGCCGGTGCACAGCACGAGGTAGTCGGCGGGTGCCCGCGCGCAGCGCAGCACCTGCTGCCCGCGGGCGCCCTCGGTGAGGCGCGAAAGCGCGCTCGCCGGCAGCCGGTCCACCGGCAGCACCGCGTGCTCGTACAGGTACGCGCCGGTCGACTCGCGGGTCCAGCCCTCGGCGACGAGCCGCACCACCCACTCGGGCGGCAGCACGTACAGCTGTTGGCCGCCGCCGACCAGCTCACCGTTCGCGCTGATGCCCGCCGGCAACGGTGTCGCCGCGGCCAGCGACTCGAGCAGCCCGCGCGCGGTGTCGCTCCAGGTGTCGGCGACCTCGAGGTTGCCCGCCGTGCAGAACACGGTCACCGCATCCCGGTCCGCCGGCGCACCGCGGAACTCGTGCCACGTCTGCCACCCCGCGGGTGCCTGCTCCTCGGCGAGGCACAACGCGAACTTCGCCGGCTGGCCGAGCGTCGCCATGTCCAACGTGCCCGGCACGGCACCGCCGAGCACGCGGCAGGCCAACGCGAACGCACGGCCGAAGGCGGCGTTCACCGGCGTCGGCCCCAGGCAGTTCGCGCCGGTCGCGAACGGGTGCTGCAGCCGGCCGGCGCTGTGCACGATGATGCCGGCTGCCGCGTTGCCCGTCGTGGTGGAGACGCCGAGCAAGTTGAACTCGTCCGCGGTCACGGCGTCGACCGCGGCGAGCAGGTACGGCAGCACCCCTGGTGCGCAGCCGGCCAGTACGGCGCATACGGCGACGTCCTCGACGGTGGCCGGGTAGCACAACGGCGCGAGCGGTTCGACCGGCTCGTCCGCCGTACGTCCCGCCAGCATCGCCGACACCTTGGCCGCCGTCGGCGACGCCATCGGGAAGCCGTCGCCGAGCCCGGCCGCGTCCAGGCGCGCGACGACGCCCTCGGCGGCCGCGTCCCCTGTCACGACACGCAGCGCGGACGGGTCGACCGGTGCGGCGGCTGTGTTCATGGCACGGTCAATTCTGCCCGAAGGCATTGACCCCCGTCGCCTGTTCGTGTGAACCTCTTTTCGTAATCAGGATGGTTGTTCATATATACGCACCGGGTTAGCCATGACGACGTTCGGCGCTACCGAAGACTGGACCGACGCCCCCGTCGACGACGCCGGATTCCTCACCGGACAACCAGAATCCGACTGGGGTGACGGCCTGCCGCTCGTCCCGCCAACTGTCGACAGGATCGCGGCGATGCTCGAGCGCGTCGACCACGACGCCGACGCCGAGCTAGGCGAGATGCCACCCGCCGACGGCATCGTGACACCCGCGAAGGTCGCCGCGAACGCCGTACTTGCCGGGTGCCTGCCCGAGGTGTTCCCCGTCGTGCTTACCGCGGTGCAGGCAATGCTCGAGGAACGGTTCAACCTCAACGGCCTGCAGTCGACGACACACCCCGTAGCGCCGCTGGTCATCGTGCACGGGCCAGCCGTCCAGGAGCTGGGCTTCAACGCCGGCGCGGGCGCCTTCGGACCCGGCAACAGGGCGAACGCGACCGTCGGCCGCGCCGTGCGGCTGTGCCTGATGAACATCGGCGGCGCGCGCCCGGGTGCGCGGGACCGCGCGACCCAGGGCCAGCCGAGCAAGTACAGCTTCTGCATCGCGGAGAACGCCGCGGAGAGCCCGTGGGGTCCGTACACCGGCGGCGACACCAGCGCGCTGACCGTCGCCGGTTGCGAGAACCCGCACAACGTCAACGACCACGTGAGCACCGACGCGGTCGGCATCCTGTCCGTCATCGCGTCCACGATCACCAGCCTCGGCGCGAACAACGCGCACTACAGCGTCGGCGAGATCTTCGTCGCACTCGGCCCGGAGCACGCGGCCACCATCGCCGGCGCCGGCTTCGACCGCCGCGACGTACAGATGTGGCTGTACGAGCACGCGCGGATGCGACTGGGCGACTTCAAGCTCGGCGGCATGTGGGGCATGCAGTCGTGGCCGGCGTGGAAGAACGCCGCCACCGACGACGACACCGAGCTGCCGTACGCCGACTCCCCCGACGCGTTCCGCGTGGTGGTCACCGGCGGACCAGGCAAACACTCGAGCGTGCTGCACAGTTTCGGCATCACGTCGTCGGTGACCCGGCCGGTCACCACCGGCGCGAGCGAGCTCGGAGGTGAGAACGGATGACCCGTACCGTGCAGGTCTTCAGTCCGTTGGGCAGACAGGCCGACATCGGCGATGACGTCAAGACCGAGGTCGCGAACCTCGCCGGCGGTGTGCTCGGCATCCTCGACAACACCAAGCCGAACGCGCGCTTCCTCATGGAACAGGTCGCTCAACGCGTCGGCGAGCGTGCCGGCGGCATGCAGCTCAGCATCGAGCGCAAGGGCAGCGCCGCCGAAGGCATGAACGAGGACGTCCGCGAACGGCTCGCCGCCACCGCCAACGTCATCTTCACCGGGAGTGGTGACTGAGGCGCCTGCACGTCGTGGAGTTGCCGCGACGCCGCTCGGTTCGAGCGGGCAGGAATCCCCGTGGTCCTCTTCTGCACCACGCCGTTCGTGGCGATGGCGCAGACGCTGGTCACGGCTGCGGGTGTGCCGCAACTGCGCATCGTCGAAGCCAGTCACCCACTGGGCGGCCGGCAGGAGGCGGAGGTACTCGCCGAGGTACCGGCCGTCACCGACGAGGTGATGCGCCTCCTCGGTCTGGTCCCCTAGGTCGCATCGACACCAGGAAGCAGGGAACGCCATGCCCAGCGAGACCGTGGCCTGGCTGGTGGTCAACATCGTCGTCGGGGTGCTGACGTTGGTCGTCGCACTCTACGTCACAAAGGACTCCAGCTCGAGTCGCTGAGGAGAGCCGCAGCGTGGGGAACATCAACGTCTACTACGCAGTGAGCGCACTCGTCTTCTTCGTGCTCCTGCTGGGGATCGGTTTCACGCTGTCGCGCCGGCACCGCGCCGACAGCACCCCATGACTTCGCGGTGGCGTCCAGGCAGCTCGGCGCGCCGCGCATGGTGCTGATGAACATCGCGACGTACCTCAGCGCCGTCTCGCTCATCGGCTTCACCGGCTACGGGTACGCGAGCGGGTTCGCGATGGTGTCGTTCTTCTTCGGCACCATTCTCGGCCACTTCCCGTTGGCCCTGGTGGCGAAGCGGCTGCACCAGTGGCACGTCAGCAGCATCCCCGAGTTCGTCGGCCTGCGCTACAAGAGCTACGCGATGCGCATCTGGTTCGGGCTCGTCTTCGTCGCCGTCTACACGCTCTACCTGATGCTCAACCTGGTCGGTGTGGGCGTGCTGCTGCACAGCGTCGCCGGCTTGCCGGTATGGCTGTCCGAGCTCGTCGTGCTCGTCGCACTCATCGGCTACGTCACGCTCGGCGGGATGCGGGTCACGTCGCTGATCAACAGCGTGCAGGCCGTGGTCATCCTGGTCGTGGTGTTCGCCGGCGCCGCGATCGCGGTCGGCACGGCCGGCGGGTTCGGCGCGCTCCTCGACGACGTCCGCGCGGTCGACCCCACCCTGCTGTCCGCCACCAACGACGGCGCGCTCGGCCCGAGCATCCTGCTCGGCACGAGCATGGGCTGGATGGCCGGTGTCGCGTGCCGAGCCGACTTCGGCGCCCAGGCGCTGTCCGGGAAGCGGGCGCGGGTCGCCGGCTGGACGCTCGGGCTGCCCGGGTTGGTCATCGTCTTCGTCTACTTCGCGCTCAACCTGATCGGCCTGTCCGCGCGCACCCAGCTGCCCGAGCTGGCGAACAGCGACGCCGCGTTCCCGGTGTTCTTCAGCGAGATCGCCCCTCCCTGGATGGGCTGGGTGATGATCTTCGCCCTGCTCTCCGGCATCACGGCGGCCTGCGACTCGTACATCCTGACGATCAGCACGATCATCTCCAACGACGTCATCAAGCCGCTGCTGCAACGGCGCGGCACCGCCACCGACCGCACCGAGCGGCTGTCCGTCTACGGCGCACGGCTGACCGTCCTGGCGTCCGCGGCCGTCGCGTTCCTCCTGTCGCTGGCCGAGCTGCCACTGCTCGCGGTGGCGACGCTGAGCCTGTTCATCGTCTGGGGATCCACCTGCTTCGTGCCGTTGTACGGCGGCCTGCTCTGGCGCCGCGGCTCCGGCCGTGCCGCACTCGCGAGCTCCGGGGTCGGCATCGTGGTCGCGTTGATCTGGCTCAACGCACCACCGTTCGGCCCCGGCGCGGGTGCACTGGTCGCGATTCTCGCGTCGCTGGTCGCCTACGTGGCGTTGAGTCTCGCCAGCAAGCCCACCGAACCCGAGCTCACCCCGGCACCGAAGGCGGCCGTCGACACCCGACCCGTGGACGTATCCGCACAGCGGTGTCATGGTGACTCCCATGGCCACGGTGAGCGTCAGGTACATCGTCCACGACGTCAACGCCGCGATCGAGTTCTACTGCCGGCATCTGGGTTTTCTGCAGGTGATGCATCCTGCGCCGACGTTCGCCATGCTCGTCAGGGGCGACCTCCGGCTGGCGTTGAGCACACCCGACGGGGCGAGCAGGAACCGGGCGGCTGGAACCGTTTCTCCGTCGAGGTCACGGACATCGACGCCAGGGTCGAGGAGCTGCGACAGGCCGGCGTGCGCTTGCGCAATGACGTCGTCACCGGTGTCGGCGGCAGACGGGTGCTGATCGAGGATCCGTCCGGCAACCCGGTGGAGCTGTTCGAACCCACCAGGGCCGAGGCGAAGCTCGACGCAGGACCGTTGGAGCTGCGGCCGGTCGGGTTCGTGGAGTCCACCCTGACCGACATCGCGGATGCGCCGAACCAGGGCGACCTGGGCGCACCGGACGCTTGGCTGGTGTTCGAAGCCGAGTTCGGCGAGGCGATGCGTGACCTGACCGTCGGCGACGAGATCCTCGTGATCACGTGGTTCGACCGCGCCCGCAGGGACGTGCTCTCGACCTACCCGGGCTCCGACCCGCCCGACCCGGTGCTCGGCGTGTTCAACCTCCGCTCGCCGCAGCGGCCGAACCCGCTCGGCCCGCACCGGGTGCCGATCGTGGCGGTCGAGGGCAGCCGCGTGCACGTACGCAACCTGGAGGCGGTGCACGGCACTCCCGTCGTGGACGTCAAGCCGGTGCTCGACCGCCGGGAGCGGTGACCGGCCAATTCGATGGCGCGGCCGGGGGCGCGTGCACGAGGATGCCCCGATGGAGATCCGCATTCAATGCCTGGCGACGCGGTGCGCGAGCACCACGTACGCGCCGAAGAGCATCGCGTTCGCCGCGGCGAACGCGATGCCGACCGGCTCCACGACGATCCGTACCTCGGTGAGCAGGTACACGCCGGCCACCACCGACACGAGCGCTGCCGCGTTGCGCCACCCGCGCACTGCGACCGCCGCGATGACGATCACCGGTACGAACTCGATCGCGGCGACAGTGCCGAGCGGCAGCCGGTCGATGGCCACGTAGAAGCAGCTGTTCATCACCGCGAGCACGCCGCCCCACGCGAGCAGCAGCAGGCGGCCCCGGCCGTCGAGGTCGCGGAAGGCCCGCCAGGGCCGCCGCCACACGGCGAACAGGAGCGCCGCCGACGCGATCCGCAGCCACGCCACCCCCAGCACGTCGACGCGGGCGAAAAGCAGCACCGCGAACGCCGGCCCGAGGTAGTGGAACACCGCGCTCACCACGAAGTACCCGTGCGGCGGAATCGTCCTGCGATCCATGCGTTCATCATCGGAACTACGATTGGCAGCGTCCATGCCAGACCGGCCAGCCAGGACCTCGCAATGCCTTCGAAGAAGCCCACGAACTCCCATGATCCGTTCCGGAAAGTCCGCTACTCGACGACGTGAACCGTCGGCTGCTCGCCCTGCTCACGGACGACTGCCGGCTGTCCGTCGCGGAGCTCGCGCGCGGGGTGGGCATGTCCGCACCCGCGGTCCGGGAGCGGCTCGGCCGGCTCGAGCGCAGCGGGGTGATCCGCGGCTACCGGCTGGACGTCGACCCGGCCGCCGTCGGGCTGCCGGTGGCCGCGTGGATCCGCGTCCGTCCCGGCCCGAACCAGCTGAGCAAGATCCCCGACCTCGCCCGGCAGATCCCCGAGGTGAGCGAGTGCCACCGCATCACCGGCGAAGATTGCTTCCTGGTCAAGGCGCACCTACCCGACGTCGAGGCGCTCGAGCGCATCGTCGACCAGTTCCTCAGCTTCGGCCAGACCACCAGCTCGATCGTCGTCTCCACCCCCGTAGCGGCACGGATACCCGAGCGACACCCTGACGGTGTCACCGGGCGGTAGTAGCGTCGGGTCATGACGAACATCGCGCTGTTCCACTCGGTCCTCGGTATCAGGCACGGCATCCATGACGCCGCCGACCGGCTACGCGCACACGGCCACGAAGTGCTGCCCGTGGACCAGTACGACGGGCGGGTGTTCGACGACTACGACGAAGCGTCCGCGTTCGCCGAGCAGATCGGCTACCCGGAGCTGATGCGCCGGGCCACCGACGCGGTGGCGGCCATGCCGGACGGCTTCCTCTGCGTCGGCTTCTCCAACGGCGGCGGCATGTCCGAGTACGTAGCCACGCAACGTCGCGTCGCGGGCGTCGTCATGTGCTCGGGCGCGCTACCCCTGGACATGCTCGGCGTCGACGCGTAGCCGACGGGCGTCCCCGCGCAGATCCACTACACGGTGGAAGACGCGTTCCGCCAGGCCGGCTGGCCGGAGTCGGTGTACGCCTCCGTACAGTCCGCCGGCGCCGAGGTCGAGCACTTCGACTACCCGGGCAGCGGCCACCTCTTCACCGACAGCAGCCTCCCCACCGAGTACGACCCAGACGCCACCGAACTCCTCTGGGAACGCGTCTACGAGTTCTGCGCCAAACACGGCTAGCCGGGCCACGCCGCCCGGACCAGCTCGACGCGCCCGGCGTAGCGCGGCGGGCGCAACGGACCAGCCCGAGCCATAGGCCGGGCTCGCCGCGGCCGGCCTACCTCCATGCAGCCGGCGCAGATACCAATCGGACCACCGCCACGCCGAGCCAGCCACGGCCGCCTCGAGGCAGGCAGCGCAGGTACCAGCCCGGGCCGGCCACGGTCGGTCGGCCGGGGCCAGACCTGCCGAGACGACACCACCACCGGCCACCCAACACCCTCCGCACGCCGGCCCGGCCATCACGGCCGGCGCCGACGACGCCATCAGCAACCAAGCGCCGTGCGCGCCACTGCCAGGTGCCAGCCCGGGCCGCGCCCGGGGCGGACACACGGTCGCTAGCCGCCGGAGGGCTGGTGGTCGGTGAATGCGGCGTGGACGATGCGGCCGACGTCGGCGCCCAGGTCGCTTGCGTCGCCGCCGGTCGTGTCGGTTGTTGTCAGTGGGTCGGCGAAGCCTTCGGTCAGTACGACCACGACGACCGGGTGGTCGCCGGTCGGGCCCAGGTGCAGGACGCCGGCGTCGTGGCGTAGGCCAGGTAGGTCACCGGTCTTGTGCGCGACCCTGGTGCCCTCCGGCAGGTACCGGGGCAGGCGGTCGCGCACCTGCTGCCGGCCGAGCATGTCAAGCGCGGTGCGCGTATGCGAACCGGTCAGTACGTCCCCGCGCACCAGTGCGGCCAGCAGCGTGGCGATGTCGGCGGCGGTGATCACGTTGTCCAGGCCGCGGTCCCTGGCCGCCAGGTCCATCAGCTTGCGCTCCAGCCGGCTGCTGCCGAGCCCGCAGTCGCGCAGCAGCGCGTCGACCGCTTCGATGCCGATCACGTCGAGGACGGTGTTCGTCGCCGTGTTGTCCGAGACGATGACCATCAGCATCAGCAGGTCGCGCAGGCTCAGCTCATGGACGCTCGTCAGCTCCTTCAGCACCCCGCTGCCGCCGACCGGGTCACGGCACGGCCGCGGCACCCGTTGCTCGAGGTCGACCGTGCCCGCGTCCGCCAGCCGCAGCGCCGCGAGCAGGATCGGCACCTTTATGACGGAAGCCGCGGTGAACGGGTCACCGCCGGCCCAGTCGATGCGCTCACCGGTCTCGGCGTCCACCACCACGAGGCCGACGCGCCCGCCGTCGGGGCGGGCCCGCACCGCGTCGACGAGCCGTTGCAGCTTCGGCCGGGCGACGGCCAGCCCGTTCGAGTCGTAGCTCATAGCAGGATCAGGAAGAGGACGGCGAAGAGCGCGGTGTTGGCCAGCATGATCGCCCACCCGTTGAACATCATCAGGCGCAGGTTGCTCGACCTGGCCAGGCCCATCTGCCCGACCATGTCCGCGTTCGGGAACGGGCCGAACCAGTCGATCTGCGAGCTGCCGAGCAGCACCGCCGCCCACGCGGTCGGCGGAATGCCCAGCGACGCCACCATCGGCGCGAACAGCTTGTCCATCAGCACGACCTGCGCGACGGCGGCGCCCGCGACGCCCAGCCAGCCGATGAGCAACGCCAGCATGCAGAACCCGAACGCGCCGACGGTCAGCAGCACCGGCCGCGAGGTGTCGAGCAGGTCCTGGTACGCGCCGGTGTCGTCGACCAGCTCGAGCAGCGGGTTGAACAACCAGAACAACATGAACAGCCAGAGCAGCTTCGCCGCACCGGCGTACATCGCCTTCGCGATACGAACCGGGGAGAAGCCGCCGACGATGCCCGTGACGAACGCGGTCACGGGCATCACGATCAGCGCGTACGTGTACTCGGCGTGCATGACGATGCCGAGCGCCGTCATGGCCGCGAGGATGAGCACGAACGCCCACGTGGCGCGGCGCGCGGCACCGGTGCTCGCCTGGTCCGAGGCGGCCCCCAGCTCGACGTCCTCGGGGTCGTACTCGTTCGGTGACCGCTTCTGCAGGAAGCGCGCCATCACGAAGCCGGTGGCGATGGTGACGGCGGCCATCGGCAGGCCGGCACTGGCCAGGTACTGGGGTAGCTCAGGTCCGCGGCCCCGATGACCGTGACCACGGGCGCGGTGAACGGACCCACGAACAGCCCCGCGGCACCGGCCGAGTGCAGCATGGCCGCCACGGCTGGCGGTCGCCAGCCGACGGCCGCGGCGATCGGGATGATGATCGGCGCGAGGATCGCGTTCGCACCGACCATGGTGCCGAGCGTGGCCACCAGCAGGAACGACGACAGCACGATGCCGACGTGCACCCGGGTGCGGGTGTTCAGCCCGACCCTTGCCATCACCGCATGGACGAGCGTCTGGGCCGCGCCCGTCTCGCGGGCCACCTGGCCGACGCCGGCGCCGAGGATCACGACCAGCCCGATGATCGCGATGAAGCTGCCGAGCGACTCGCCGAGCAACGTCGCCATGGCCATCGGCCCGGTGACCGTCATCACCGCCGCGACGACCACTGCGGCGATGGTCGCGATCACCACGTCGACGCCGAAGACCACCAGCATTGCGTACGCGATGATCGGGGTGATCCCCCACAGCCCGGGCTTGCCGCCGCGCTCGCGATCGCCGCCGCGACGCCGATCGCGAGCGCGAAGACCACGAGCGCCGCAACCCTGGTGCGGTCGACCGAACCCCACCGTCTGCCAGAACCCGGCCCGGCCGACGCCGTCGTGGAACCCGTCACATCGCGACCTCCGCTCGACCCTCGGGCAGACCAAGATCACACGGTACAGCGGCCCGGCGTGGCCACCTGACGGTTGCCGCGGTGGTGGTATTCGTTCGCGGGACGGGGCTTCAGAACCGGGTGGGGAGCTCCTGGATGACGTGGCCGCTGTCGTCCAGCAGCAGCACCAGGTTCCACTTGTCGAACGCGGTGCACGGGTGCGAGATGGCGAAGCCGACCCACTCGCCCACCGCCAACGGCTCGTCGGCCGGCAGGTCGATGAAGCAGTGCTGGTCGTTCAGGTGCGCGCCGACGCCCTGCAGGTCGGACGACGGCCCGCCGGCGGCCGGCTTCCGCCACCGCGGCGCCGGCAGGTCCTGGTCGTACGGCGCGTCGCGGCGGCCGACGTCCACTACCGCGCGCGTCGGCTCCGGGCGCGAGAGCACCCTGCCCCACACCTCGAACGCGGGCGTCAGCTCCGGGCCGTCGCCACCGCGGGCGACCGCCGTGGTGCGGGCGTACAGGCCCTCGTCGTGCGTGACGTACGCACCGGACCGCAACACGACGGTCTTCGGCACACCGGTGAGCGAGTCGTCGTCGACGAGCACGGCGGCGACGTCGTCGAAGTACGCGGAGCCGCCCGCGGTGACCAGCAGCGGCCGGTCCGGCTCCGGCTGGACCAGGCCGGCCTGCACCAGGTCCACGGCCACCGCGTGCATCCGCCGGCAGAAGTCGATGACGGCGCAGCTCTCGGCGCCCTTCGCCGCGCGCGACGCGGCCACGCCCTCGTAACCGGCGACGCCGCTCAGCCGCAGCCAGGAGCTCTCCGTCACCGCACGGGCGACCCGGATGGCGGTCTCCTCGTCACGCACACCGGTGCGGCCACCGTCGACGCCGACCTCGAGCAGTACGTTCAGCCTGGTGCCCACCGGCAGCTGGCCGCGCAGCCCGCGGTCGAGCAGGGCGACCCCGTCGACGCTGTCCACGTAGCACCACAGGCCGAGATCGTAGTCGCGCGCGAGCGTCGCACCGAGCCACCTGATGCCGGCCACGTCGGTGACCTGGTTGGCGATCAGCACCCGGCGCGCACCCGCGGCGAGCGCCACCCTGGCCTGCGCGGGGCTGGCCGCGGTGAGGCCCCATGCCCCGGCCGTCAGCTGCCTGGCGAAGATGTCCGGCGCCATGGTGGTCTTGCCGTGCGGTGCGAGCTCGGCGCCGTGCCTGCGGCACCAGTCCTGCATGGCCGCGATGTTGCCGACGAGTGCGCGCTCCCTCAGTACCGCGAACGGGGACGCGACCGTGCCGTCGAACGGGTCCACCCCGACGAGCACGCCCGGGACGTCGTCGAGCAGGCCACGGAAGTAGACCGGCAGCTCGTACCGGATGCTGCCGTAGTCGTCGTCGCCCTCGCCGATCATCGGGTCGCACCGGCGCCGGCACACCGGTCAGCCGAGACAACGAACATGAGCAGCTCCTCACGCACTGTCGACGACCGTCATGCTGTCAGGTCGGCCGAGCCGGCGGCTCACGGGGTCCGCGCCGACAACAGCACCTCGATGCCGTCCAGCACGCGGCGCAGCCCGAACTCGAACAGCTGCTCCGGGTCGCCGGCCGAGCCGTGCGCCTCCCCCACTGCGGCGCCTACCCGGGACGCCAACGGGTACTCGTCCGCACGCACCACCGTGTCGAGGAACGGCGCACGGGTCTGCCACCACTCCTCGTCGGTCATGCCCGTACGTGCCCGCACCTCGCGCGCCTGGACGGCACGGCGCGCAGCCGCCTGCACCAGGTCGGCGACGAGCGCCACGACCGCGTCCATCTCCAGGTCGTCCAGCCCGCTGTCCGCTACGGCCCGCAGCTCGTGCTCGTACTTGGCCATCAGGTTCGGTCCGAGCACCGGCCGCGGCGTCGCCACCTGCAGCATCCACGGGTGCCGCCGGTACAGCGCCCAGTTCTCCCTCGCCACCTGCTCAAGGCGCGCCCGCCAGCCGGCGGCCGGGTCGTCCGGCTTGGCCGTCTCCGCGTAGACCGCGTCGAGCATCAGGTCGAGCAGCTCGGCCTTGCCAGGCAGGTACGTGTACAGCGACATGGTGCCGACGCCCACCTCGGTGGCGATCTTCCGCATGGACAGCGCGCCGAGCCCCTCCCGGTCGGCCAGGTCCACCGCGGCGCGGACGATCGCGGCGACCGTCACCCGCCCCTTCGGGCCGCGCCTGCCGCGCTCCTCGGTGCCCCACAGCAGGGCGAGGCTGCGTGCCGGGTCACCGGTGCTGCTGAAGTCAGTTGCCATCGACCGTCACCGTTCGGAATCTTTCCGCGCCCTCGCGCGGTACCCTGCGGGCACCAGCTCCGTACATCGTACGAGGTTGGTCTCGCTCGCTGCGCTCAGCTTGCCGGCCACCGAAGGAGACAGCATCGTTGGGGTACCACGAGGATCCAACCCACCACCGGACGGAGACGGCCATCGACGCGCGCCACGAGAGCCTGCTCCGGCTGCCGGCGCTGTTCCGACCGGCTGACCCGCCGCGGACCGGCCAGCTGCTCTTCTGGGCGGCCACCGACGACGCGTTGCCGCCGGTCGGCGAGCCGTCGCAGCACCGGGTCGTGGAGCACCACGACGGCTTGCTGCAAGCGGTCGAGGTCCGGGCGCGCGGGCTCGCTCTGGCCGACGCGCTGCCGCTGCTGCTCACCGCTGGCGCCGCCGACACCGGGCACCCCGCGGTCGGGTTCTGGGCCGCCGCCGCGCATGCCGCCGTGCACCTGGTCGGCCGCGGCCGGCTGCTGCCAGGGGTGTCCCCCGCCGGCCACGGGGCCTGGCGGGTCGGCCCGCTGGACGTGGCCGACGCCGAGCACCTCCGTGCGCTCGCCGCGGCGATGCCGGTCGAGGCCAGGGCCACGTCGGCCGGCGACGGCGAGCTGCGGCTGCCCGCCGCGCAGCCGCTGGTGCGCGCGTTCTACGACGCGGTCGCCGACCTGCTGCCCCGCAGCCCGGCCGCGCCGCTCGCCAGCGAGACGCCCGCCTACGCGGCGGCGGAGCCGGTGCCGGCCGGGCAGCTCACCGGGTGGGCGCACGACGTCGCGGCCGGCATCGACACCGGCGTACGGGTGTCGCTGCGGCTCGAGGTCGACGACCTGGCGGCCGGCGCGTTCCGCGCGGTCGCGCAGGCGCACAGCCTCGCCGACCCCACGGTGGTCATGGACGTACGCGAGCTCGCCGCCGGCGCCATGCGCGGCTTCGGCCCGCGGGCCAGGATCGACGCGATGGTCGCCCTGCGGCGCGCGGCGCGGGTCTGGCCACCGCTCGGCCGGTTCTTGCAGACCGCGGTGCCGGACGAGATCCCGCTGACCGACGACGAGGTCGTCGAGCTGTTGGGCAACGAGGGCGTACGGCTGGCCGCCGCCGGCGTGGACGTGCACTGGCCGAAGGGCCTCACCCGCGGGCTGTCCACGCACGCGAAGGTGCAGAGCGCGGCGCCACCGTCGGAGAGCGCAGGCCTGCTCGGCAGCGAGGAGCTGCTGACGTTCAGCTGGCAGCTCGCGCTCGGCGGCGAGGAGCTGACCGCCGGCGAGATGGACGCGCTCGCCGAGGCCCACCGGCCGGTCGTACGGCTGCGCGACCAGTGGGTGCTCGTCGACGCGGCGGCGGCGCAGCGCGCCAGGCAGCGGGTGCTGCAGCCGGTGTCCGCGGTCGACGCGCTCGGCATGGCGCTGACCGGCACCGCAGAGCTCGACGGCCGCGCGGTCGAGGTCCGCTCCGGCGGCTGGCTGGACGAGCTGCGGGCCAGGATCGCCGAGCCGGACGCCGACGACGAGCCGGTCGCCCAACCCGCCGACCTGACCGCGTCGCTGCGCGACTACCAGCTGCGCGGCCTGCGCTGGCTGGCCAGGATGACGTCGCTTCGCCTCGGCGGCTGCCTCGCCGACGACATGGGGCTTGGCAAGACGATCACCGTCATCGCGTTGCACCTGCAGCGGCAGGCCGACAGCGCGACGCCCGGCCCGACGCTCGTGGTGTGCCCGGCGTCGCTACTCGGCAACTGGGAGCGCGAGATCGCCAGGTTCGCGCCGGGCACGTCCGTGCATCGGTACCACGGCGCCGGGCGCAGCCTCGCCGACGTCGCTGACGGCTTCGTGCTCACCACGTACGGCACCATGCGGCTGGACCACGAGCAGCTCGCCGGCACCCGGTGGGGCCTGCTCGTCGCGGACGAGACGCAGCACGTGAAGAACCCGTTCTCCAGCACGGCGAAGGCGCTGCGCCGCATCCCCGCGCACGCCCGCGTCGCGCTCACCGGCACGCCGGTCGAGAACAACCTGTCCGAGCTGTGGGCGATCCTCGACTGGACGACGCCAGGCCTGCTCGGCACGCTCACGGCGTTCCGGTCGCGCTGGGCGAAGGCGATCGAGGCGGACCGCGACACCGAGGTCAGCGCGAAGCTGGCCCGGCTGATCCGGCCGTTCCTCCTCCGCCGCCGCAAGACCGACCCCGGCATCGCACCCGAGCTGCCGCCCAAGACCGAGACCGACCACGCGGTGGTGCTCACCCGCGAACAGGCGTCGCTGTACGAGGCCGTGGTGCGGGAGATGCTCGCGGAGATCCGCCGCAGCGGCGGCATGGAACGCCGCGGCCTCGTGCTCAAGCTGCTCACCGCGCTCAAGCAGATCTGCAACCACCCGGCGCAGTACGTCAACGAGACCCAGCACAAGCTCGCCGACCGGTCGGGCAAGCTCGACCTGCTCGACGAGCTGCTCGACACCATCGTCGCGGAGGACGGGGCGGCGCTGGTCTTCACCCAGTACGTCTCGATGGCCCGGCTGCTCGACCGCCACCTCACCGGCCGCGGTATCACCACACGGCTGCTGCACGGCGGCACCCCGGTGGCGCGCAGGGACGAGCTGGTGCAGGAGTTCCAGGCCGGCGAGGTACCGGTGTTCCTGCTGTCGCTGAAGGCGGCCGGCACCGGGCTCAACCTCACCCGCGCCGACCACGTCGTGCACTACGACCGGTGGTGGAACCCGGCGGTCGAGGAACAGGCCACCGACCGCGCGTACCGCATCGGCCAGACGAAGGCCGTGCAGGTGCACCGGCTGCTCAGCGAGGGCACCGTGGAGGAGCGCATCGCCGAGCTGCTGGAGAGCAAGCGGGCGCTGGCCGACGCGGTGCTGAGCGGCGGCGAGGCCGCGTTCACCGAGCTGACCGACGACGAGCTCGCCGAGCTGGTGGAGCTCGCCGGACCGCGGGCCCGTGGCACCGCAGTTGCGGGGGCGTCATGAGTGATCTCTCCGCCGACCGCGTTCGCGGCTTCCCACCGTTCCCCCGGCAGGCGCGCGGTGCGCGGTTCGCCAGGTCGTGGTGGGGCGAGGCCTGGATCCAGGCGATGGAGGAGACCTCGCTGGACCGTGGCCGGCTCAGCCGCGGCCGCACGTACGCGCGCACCGGCCACGTCGACTCCATCACCGTCAGCCCGGGCCGCATCGCCGCACCCGTGCACGGCAGCGACCCGGAGCCGTACGACACCGTCGTCACCGTCGAGCAGCTCTCCGACGCGCAGTGGGACCGCTTCCTCGACCAGGTGGCGGGCACTGCGGCGCACATCGCGGCGCTGCTCGACCACGACATGCCGCCGGAGCTGGTGGCGGACGCGTCCGACGCGGGCGTGCCGTTGCTGCCGGACGTCGGTGACCTCGAACCGGAGTGCACGTGCCTCGACTGGGGCTATCCGTGCAAGCACGCCGCCGCGCTGTGCTACCAGGTGTCGTGGCTGCTCGACACCAACCCGTTCCTGCTGTTGTTGCTGCGCGGACGCGGCGAGCGCGAGCTGCTGCGCGAGCTGCAGCGCCGCAACGCCGAGCGCGGCGGTGCCGACGGCGAGCCGACTGCGCAACCACCGAGCACCGAGCTCGCCGTCGACGCCTACGCCGCCGGGCCGGCGCCGCTGCCCGGCCCGCCACCGCCACCGGACGAGCCGACGCCGCTTGTGCTGCCGCCCAGTGAACACGTCGACGTCGCTGCGCTCGGCTTCCTCGCCGCGGACGCCGCCCGCCGCGCGGCCGACCTGCTCCACCACCGGCAGCCGCAGCCCACGGACGTCTGGCCGGACACCGTGCGGATCGCCGCGACCTGCACCGACCGGCGCGTGCTCACCAGGCTCGCCGCGACGACAGCGCGCCCCGACGAGCTGGTGCGGGCCGCGACCGCGTGGCGGTACGGCGGCGCCGCCGGCCTGGCCGCCCTGGAGGAGGTGTGGACACCTCCCGCGGCCGACCTCGCGCGCGCCTGGGACGCGGTCACCGCTGCCTGGGACACCGACCAGCTGCCCGAGGTGCACAACTGGCGCAACCGCTGGACCGTCGGCGACGCGCAGCTGAGGTACGGCCAGGACAGGCGGTGGTACCCGTTCCGGGAGGACGACGGCCAGTGGTGGCCGGCCGGCCACCCCGACCACGACCCGGTCGCCGTGCTCACCGACCTGCTCGCCTGAGCCCACTACTCGACGCGGCGGTGCCCGTAGGTCTCGTGCTCGGTGACGAACCCGAGGCCGGCGTAGAGAGCCGCTGCCGCGGCGTTCGTGGCGTCGTGCTCCACCGTGGCCGTCCGCATGCCCGCCCGGTGTAGCTCGGCGAGCCCGCGGCACATCAGCGCCCTGGCCAGGCCGAGCCGGCGGAACGCGTCGCTCGTGCCGACCGGCTCGAAGTGCCCGACCCGGTTGAGCTCGTCGAGCCAGGTGACCGTGTACGCGGCGAACCTGCCGCCGGGCGCGACCACGACGAGCTCGCGTTCCGGCCGGTAGCCCGGCCGGAACAGCACGCCGTCGGACAGCTCCCGTCCCGTCCACGAGGTGCCGAACGACTCGTTGCGCACGGCGGCGAGCCGGTCGGCGTCGGTGTACGTCGCCGCGCGGACGGTGAACCCGGCGGGCAGCTCGGCGACCGGCAGCTCGGCCAGCGGCCTTGCGGTCACGTGGTCCCACTTGCGGTACCGCTCGAACCCGAGCCGCGCCAGCTGCCGCGCCCGCACCTCGTCGTCGCCGTAGACGTCGCTGATCGCCCACGTGTTGCCGTGGCCGGTGGCCACCATCACGTCCCTCGTCACCCGGTACGCCCGCGCCAGCATCGCCAACTCGGCTTCGGTACCCCGCAGCGCCGGCCGGGTGAACAGGTCGAAGGAGGTGTCGAACCGGCCGCACAACGCCACGGCCGCCACGCCGTCGGCGTCCTCCCACACCCGCACCACGTCGCCGAGCACGGGACCGTGCAGGCCCTCGTAGATGCGGTGCGCGAGGTCGCCGACGTGACAGCAGCCGGGCAGCCCGGCCTGCCGCCGCCACTGCGCAAGCGCCTCCTGCAGCCGCGGCAGGTCGGCGTCCACGTACGGCCGCGACGCGTCAGGTGACCGAGGGCTGCCCATGACGCCGAGATTAGCCGCACGCGCGTGGCTGGTCGTCGCATATCCTCGGCCGATGGCAACTGCGCAACGGACTGCCGACGCAGCGGACGTCATCGTCGTCGGCGCGGGTCTTGCCGGCCTCGTCGCGGCCACCGAGCTGCTCAACGCCGGACGCGACGTCATCGTCGTCGACCAGGAACCTGCCGCGTCGCTCGGCGGCCAGGCCTTCTGGTCCTTCGGCGGCCTGTTCCTCGTCAACTCCCCCGAGCAACGCAGGCTCGGCGTACGCGACTCGCGAGCGCTGGCCTGGCGCGACTGGCTGGGCTCCGCCCAGTTCGACCGCGACGTCGACCACTGGCCACGCAAGTGGGCGGAGGCGTACGTCGACTTCGCCGCCGGCGAGAAGCGCAGCTGGCTGCACGCCCAGGGGGTGCGCTGGTTCCCGCTCGTGCAGTGGGCCGAGCGCGGTGGCTACGACGCGAGCGGGCACGGCAACTCGGTCCCCAGGTTCCACGTCACCTGGGGCACCGGCCCCGGCATCCTCGAACCGTTCGTCCGGCAGGTGCGGGCGGCGGCACGCGACGGCCTGCTCCGGCTCCGCTTCCGGCACCGCGTCACCGGGCTGCGGACCAGTGGCGGCACCGTCACCGGCGTCACCGGCGAGGTCCTCGCCGACAGCGACGCCGTACGAGGTGCTCCCAGCTCGCGCGACGTCGCCGGTGAGTTCGAGCTGAGTGCACAGCTGGTCATCGTCACCTCGGGCGGCATCGGCGCCGACCACGACCTGGTGCGTACGTCGTGGCCGCAGGAGTACGGACCGCCGCCGCACCGGATGCTGTCCGGGGTGCCGGACCACGTGGACGGCGCGCTCATGGACGTCGTACGGCGACACGGCGCACGGGTCATCAACGCCGACCGGATGTGGAACTACCCGGAAGGGGTTCGCAACCACAGCCCCGTCTGGTCGCAGCACGGCATCAGGATCCTCCCCGGGCCGTCTTCGCTGTGGCTCGACGCGCACGGCGAGCGGCTGCCCGCTCCCCTCTTCCCTGGCTTCGACTCGCAGGGGGCGCTGCGACACATCGTCGCGACCGGGTTCGACCACTCCTGGTTCGTGCTCAACCGCACGATCATGCGCCACGAGTTCGCGCTCTCCGGCTCCGAGCAGAACCCGGACCTCACGGAGAAGGACGTCAAGCTGCTGCTGCGGCGCGTGCTGCCAGGCGCCACCGCACTCATCGAGCAGTTCGCCGGCCGCTGCCCGGACTTCGTGACGGCACGCACGGTGCCGGAGCTCGCCAGCCGGATGAACGACCTCACCGGTGAGCCGCTCATCGACGCCAGGGCGTTGGCCCGGGTGGTCGAGGCGCGCGACGCACAGGTGCGCAGCGGCCTGGGCAAGGACGCCCAGCTCGCCGCCGTCACCGCCGCGCGTCGGTTCGTGACCGACAGGATCATGCGCGTCGCGAAACCGCACCCGTTGACCGACCCTGCCGCGGGGCCGCTGATCGCCGTGCGGCTGTCCATCCTCACCAGGAAGACCCTCGGCGGGGTCGAGACCGACCTGCACGGCCGGGTGCTGACCGGGTCGGGCGAACCGGTGCCCGGACTGCTCGCCGCCGGCGAGGCAGCCGGCTTCGGCGGCGGCGGCATGCACGGCTACCGCGCGCTCGAGGGCACCTTCCTCGGCGGCTGCCTGTACTCCGGCCGGGTCGCCGCACAGACCGCCGCGGCCGACGTCCGCTGACACGTACGGGACCTACCACTACCGACGCCACGGCGGCGACCTGGGGAGAATGGCCTCGGGAGGAGGCCCGATGGCGAACGGTGGGCACGAGCGCGAGCGGTTCCCGCTGCTCGGGCTGAGCTTCGTGCTGTTCCTCGGCACGGTGCTCTCGCACCCGCTGCTGTGGGGGACGCTGGCCATCGCGCTGGCCATCAGCGCGCCGTTCGCCGCCCTGATGGTGCCGGTGTGCCTGCTGCTGATCCTGCCGTGGACGCGCCGCGCGGGTAAGGCCATCATCCGCACGCTGGCGCTGATCCCCAGCCCGATCGTGATCGCGCTGACGTCCGTCGTGCGCGGCTACACCAGCCTGCACCGGCGGGCGGCCGGCTGGATCCTCGACACCGACGTCCCGTCGCCGTACCTACCGCCCACCGGGCGCGGCCTCGCGCGGAGGTACCGCAGGACGCTGCGCGACGCGGCGACCTGGCGCGACCTCACCTGGCTGTTGCTCAACGGCACCCTCGGCCTGCTGCTGTGCGTGCTCACGTTCGCGCTCTTCCTCGGCGCGCTGTGGTACTTCCTGGTGCCGTTGCTCGAACGGGTGGTGCCCGGCATCGACCTGATACCGGTGATCCTCGCCGAGCTGCTCGGCGCCGCGCAGGCCGAGGTGGTCTCCGTCGCCCTCGGCGTGGTCATCCTCGTCATCTGGTGGCAGCTCGCGCCCACGCTGATGCGCGGCTACGGTCACCTGGCCAGGCTGCTGCTCGGCCCCACGGAACGGGCCAGGCTCGCGTTGCGCGTCGAACAGCTGGCGGAGTCGCGGGCCGAGACCGTCGACGCGCAGGCCGCGGAGATCCGCCGCATCGAACGCGACCTGCACGACGGTGCCCAGGCGCGGCTCGTCGCGCTCGGCATGAACCTCGGCATGGCCGAGGAGCTGGTCGACCGCGACCCACAGGCCGCCAGGGAACTGCTCGCGGAGGCCCGCCAGTCGAGCAGCCAGGCCCTCGCCGAGCTACGCGACCTGGTGCGCGGCATCCACCCGCCGGTGCTCGCCGATCGCGGCCTCGACGGCGCGATCCGGGCGCTCGCCCTCGACAGCCCACTTTCCGTAGGAACCGACATCGAACTTCCCGGTCGGCCGTCTGCCCCGGTGGAGTCCGCGGCATACTTCGCGGTAGCGGAGTCACTGACCAACGCCGCCAAGCACAGCAGGGCCACGATGGCGTGGGTCACCGTCAGGTACACCGAGGGCCGACTCGTCATCGTGGTCGGCGATCGCGGCCGCGGCGGCGCGAGCGTCGGCAAGGCCGGCGGTCTGCACGGAATTCGCAGGCGCCTCGGCGTATTCGACGGGACAATGAAGCTCACCAGCCCGCCAGGCGGGCCGACCGTAGTCACGATGGAGGTGCCGTGCGAGTTGTCATCGGCGAAGACCTCGCCCTCCTGAGGGAGGGAATGATCCGGCTGTTCGCCGGACACGGGTTCGAGGTCGTCGAGGCGGTGGACAACGGCCCGTCGCTGCTGCGCGCGCTCGTCACGCACCACCCGGACGTCGCCATCGTCGACGTCCGGCTGCCGCCGACGTTCACCGACGAGGGCCTGCGCGCCGCGCTCGACGCCAGGAAGCAGATCCCCGGGCTGCCGGTGCTCGTGCTTTCGCAGTACGTCGAGCAGCTCTACGCGCGGGAGCTGCTCTCCGACCGCACCGGCAGCGTCGGCTACCTGCTGAAGGACCGGGTCTCCGACATCGGGCAGTTCATCGAGGCGGTCGAGCGGGTCGCCGCCGGTGGCACGGCCATGGACCCCGAGGTCATCTCCCGCCTGCTCACCAACCGCGCCACCGACGAGCCCATGCAACGGCTCACCGCCCGCGAGCGGGAGGTGCTCGAGCTGATGGCCGAGGGCCGCACGAACACCGCCATCGCCGGCAGGCTGTACATCACCGAGAAGGCCGTCAGCAAGCACACCAACAGCATCTTCACCAAGCTCGACCTACCACCGTCCGAGGGCGACAACCGCCGCGTCCTCGCCGTCCTCGCCTACCTCGACACCTGACGGCGCGACCCAGCTCGGCTACTTGCGGACGACCAGGTTCTGGCTGTCCACGAAGCGGCCGACGTCTGAGGCGAGCATCTCGATCACGGACGCGACGTGGCTCGGCTGCATGATCGTCGTCGGGTCCTCGTCGGGGGCGAGGGTACGGCGCAGCTCGGTGGCGCACCGGCCCGGCGAGATCGTCACCACGCGGGTGCCGAAGATCTGCAGCTCCTCGCGCATGACCTCGCTCATGTTGATCACGGCAGCCTTCGACGCCGAGTACGTCAGCCAGCCCGACCGGCCGTTGATGCCGGCGGTCGACGCGATGTTGACGATCAGCTCGAACTTGTTCCCGTGGTGCAGCAGCTCCTGCACGATGGTGAACGGCGCGTACAGGTTCACCGACATCGTCCGCTCGAACGACGAGAACTCGATCTGCTGGATCGGCTTCGGGTCGGTGTACCCGGCGTTGTTGACCAACAGGTCGATCTGGCCGTGCTGGTGCGCGACCTCGCCCATCAGCCGGACGATCGCACCCCGGTCGCCGAGATCGATCATGTACGGGTGCAGCTTCTTGCCGTACGGGTTGTCGTCCTCGAGCTTCTGCAGGTTCTCCGCGAACGCGTCGGACTCCCTGGCCAGCAGGACGAAGTCGGTGACGTCGTTGTCCGCGTAGAAGAAGCGCCGGACGGTTTCGAAGCCGATGCCCTTGGACGCACCGGTCACGAGGAGGGTCTTACTCATCCCAGTCCTCATTCCCACCCTGCAGCAGGAAACCTGCCAGCCGGACGTCGGTCGGCGTGGTGACCTTGAAGTTGCGCTCGTCCCCGTCGAGGAACCGCACGTCGCCACCGGAGACCGTGACCATCGTCGCGTCCTCGGTGAAGAGCGTGCCTTCGCGCTGCGCGTACTCGTGGCCCTGGATGAGCGCGTTCTTGTTGAACTTCTGCGGCAGCTGGACGTTGCGCAGCTTGTTCCGCTCCAGGTAACCGGTCACCTTGTGCTGCTCCGGGTCGACCGGCGCGACGGTGAACGACAGCGGCAGCATGTAGCTGACGTTCTCGTGCGGCTCGCTCACCAACCGCTCGAAGTCCTCCGCGCGCACCAGCGGCCTGGCCGACTCGTGGACGATGACGTTGTCGTTGGAGCAGTGCTTCAGCATCGCCGCGACCGACTCGTGCCTGGTGTTGCCCGCGGGGACATAGACCACCGGAGTCTTGATCGCGTAGTCGTTCACCATCTGCTGGACGGTGTCGTGCCAGTCCGGCGGGTAGTTCAGCACGATCTCGGTGATCGACTCCACGGCGTCGGCCGCGACGATCGAGTACACCAGGATCGGGATGCCGTTCACTTTCAGGAACTGCTTCGGCTGACCGGCAGCGATGCGCTTGCCGATGCCACCGTTGAGAAGGATCAGGCTGTACATCCCCGCTGATCACACCTTCCGACTGCGGAAAATCTGGCGAGAGTGGAGTGTAGATGGCCGACGGCCGGACGCGTCGACTGGCTCGTCGTTGCGCCCATCCCGCCGGCACCACGACCGACCACCATAGAAAGTTGCTGTTCCCCCAGCAAAGCACAGCCCATCGGACGGCCCGATCCCGACCTTGGCCACTGTCCGCCGCGGCCCGCTGTGCGGTCTCCTGATACGAGACGAACGGGGTCACCAGAAACCCGGTGGTCACGGTCAGTAACCTTGTCGCGACTTGGTCGCGTCCAGTGAGCCTGTGCGTCCCGCCCGGGCCGTTCCGATCCACCCCAGCGAGAGCGCTGGCCGGCACGGCGGATGACCACAGCCAGGGGGGAAGGAACGCTTCATGTCGCACCTGGCCAGGCTCAGCCTCGCCAACCGCACGATCGTGGCGCTCATCTCGCTGATCGTCGTCGGGTTCGGCTTCTACTCGGTCCCGCAGCTGAAGCAGCAGCTCATCCCGAGCATCGAGTTCCCCGCCGCGTTCGTCATCGCGCCGCACGCCGGCGCCGCGCCGGACATCGTCGAGGACCAGGTCACCGTGCCGATCGAGGAGGCGGTGCAGGGCATCGACGGCGTGGAGGACGTCACCTCCACCTCGGCCGACGGGTCGGCGACCATCCAGCTCCAGTTCACCTACGGCACCGACCTGGACGAGGCCACCGCCGACGTCGAGGAGGCGATCGGCGGCATCCAGAGCCAGCTGCCCGAGGACGTCGAACCCGAGGTCGTGAACGGCAGCAGCGACGAGATCCCGGCCGTGGTGTTCGCCGCCACGTCCGACCTGGACCAGCAGGAGCTCGCCGACCGGCTGGACGAGACCGTCGTACCCGAGCTGACCCAGGTCAGCGGGGTGCGCAGCGCGGAGGTCACCGGCGTGCGCGAGCAGCAGCTCTCCGTGTCGGTCGACGAGAAGGAGCTCACCAAGGCCGGCCTGACCACGTCGGCCGTCGCGGACGCGCTCACCGCGAACGGCACCCCGATCCCCGCCGGCTCGTTCGACGACGCCGACAAGAAGGTCTCCGTCCAGGTGGCGAAGCGGTTCGAGTCGGTCACCGAGATCGAGGACCTCTACGTCACGCCGAGCGCCGACGCGACCGGCGGCCCGCAGCCGCCGGCCAAGCCGGTGCAGCTCGGCGACGTCGCCGACGTGTCGCTGACCGAGGCCGAGGCGACGACCCTCACCAGGACCAACGGCAAGCCCAACCTCGGCCTGCTGGTGACCGCCGCGCCTGACGGCAACAACGTGCAGATATCCGACGAGATCCGCGGCATGCTGCCCGACCTCACCGACGACGTCGGCGGCGACACCGAGCTGACCGTGGTCTTCGACCAGGCGCCGTACGTCAAGGACTCCATCAACAGCCTCGGCACCGAAGGCGTGCTCGGCCTGGTGTTCGCGGTCGTCGTCATCCTGCTGTTCCTGCTGTCGCTGCGCTCCACCCTCGTCACCGCCGTGTCCATCCCGATGTCGGTGCTGATCGCGCTGATCGCCATGTGGACCGGCGACCTGTCCCTCAACCTGCTCACCCTCGGCGGCCTCACCGTCGCCGTGGGCCGGGTGGTGGACGACTCGATCGTGGTGCTGGAGAACATCAAGCGACATCTCACCTACGGTGAGGAGAAACAGCAGGCCGTGCTGAACGGCGTACGCGAGGTCGCCACGGCGATCACCGCGTCCACCCTCACCACCGTCGCCGTGTTCCTCCCCATCGGCCTGGTCGGCGGCATCACCGGCGAGCTGTTCCGGCCGTTCGCCCTCACCGTCACCATCGCACTGCTCGCGTCGCTGTTCGTCGCTCTGACCATCATCCCCGTGCTGTGCTACTGGTTCCTGCGCGCGCCGAAGCTCCGCGCCGAGGATGCCGAGGAATACGAACGCAAGGCGGTGGAGAAGGAGCGCAGGTCGCCGCTGCACCGCGCGTACGTACCGGTGATCACGTTCACCACGAAGCACCGGGTGATCACCGTCGTGCTCGCGCTGCTCGTGCTCTGCGGCACCGGCCTGCTCGGCTCGCAGCTGAAGACGAACTTCCTCGACGACTCCGGGCAGAACGCGGTCACCATCACGCAGAAGCTGCCGGTGGGCACCAACCTCGACACGACCAGCGACGCCGTCACCGAGGTCGAGGACGTCCTCCTCGACGACGCCGGCGTCGACGACTACCAGGTCACCGTGGGCGGCGGCGCGTTCGGCGGGCCTGGCGGCGACGCGTCGTCCGCGAACTACCAGGTGACGCTGGGCGAGGCCGTGAACGCGCAGGCCGTGCAGGACCGCCTCAGGCGGGAGATCGACGACCTCGACGGCGTCGGCACGGTCACCGTCGGCGGTGCCCAGGGCGGCGGGCCCACCGCGGCCAGCCAGCTGCAGGTCGTCGTGCAGTCGCCGAACGACGACGACCTGCGTACGGCGGCGCGACAGGTGCGCGACACCGTCGCCGGCCTGGCCGACGTGACCGACGTGACCAGCGACCTCGCCGACACCGCACCGCGGGTGGAGATCGAGACCAAGCGGTCGGCCGCGGCGCGGTACGGCCTCACCGACAGCCCCATCGGGCAGGCGGTTGCCGCGGCCATGCGCGGCAGCACGGTGACCCAGATGAGCGTGGACAGCAAGCAGCACGACGTCGTGCTCACCACCGACGGGCCACCGAAGTCGCTGGCCGAGCTGAAGAAGCTGAAGCTGCCGACGCCCGCCGGCGAGGTGCGCCTGGACGAGGTGGCGTCGGTGACCCGCACCACCGGCCCGTTCAGCATCTCGCACGTGGACGGGGCGCGCAGTGCCACCGTCTCGGCGACGCCGACGGGCGACAACACCGGCGCCGTGTCCGCCGCGCTGACCCGCGAGCTGGCCGAGCTCGACCTGCCGGAGTCGGCGAAGTACTCGGTCGGCGGCGTCAGCGCCGACCAGTCGGAGGCGTTCTCCAGCCTCTTCCTCGCGCTGGCCGCCGCGGTGCTGATCGTGTTCGTCATCATGGCGGCGACGTTCCGCAGCCTCGCGCAGCCGCTGATCCTCATGGTCTCCGTGCCGTTCGCCGCAACGGGGGCGATCGGTCTGCTGCTCGCGACGGACACCGCGCTCGGCGTGCCCGCCATGATCGGCGTGCTGATGCTCGTCGGCATCGTGGTGACCAACGCCATCGTGCTCGTGGACCTGATGAACAGGTACCGCGTCGCCGGGATGGGCGTCCACGAGGCGGTCGTCGAGGGCGGCAGGCGCCGGCTGCGGCCGGTGCTGATGACCGCGCTGGCGACCATCTGCGCGCTGATCCCCATGGCGCTCGGCGTCACCGGGCACGACGGGGCCGGCTTCATCTCGCAGTCGCTGGCGATCGTGGTGATCGGCGGCCTGGTGAGCTCGACGGTGCTGACGCTGGTCGTCGTGCCGACGCTGTACGCGGCGCTCGAGCTGCGCAAGGAGCGGCGCAGGAACCGCCGCCAGGCACGGCACGCCGCGCGGCTGGCCGCGCCCGCGGCGGAGACGCCGGCGGAGACGCCGGCGGAGCCGCCTGCGGAGCCGCCTGCGGAGCCGCCTGCGGACGACGAACCGGAACAGCCGGACACACCGCCGGAGGAAGCCGAGGAACCCGTACCGGCCGACCAGTTCGACGACGAACTGGGGCAATCCGACCCGGTGGCGGAAGCCGACTCCCCCGAGCCCGCAACACTCGGCCCGGTTGCACCGATGATCATGGTGGAGGTGCCGACGATGAACGGACATCAGCCACTGACCCAGCTGCCCCGGTGGACGTACGACCGGGTGGGCACCGCGCTCGACGGGGAGAACCCGACGGTGCTGACCAGGCTGGAGGGCGGTTTCGTCGCCATCGGCGACGTGCAGTTCCTGCCCGGGTACTGCGTGTTGCTCACCGACGACCCCGACGCGACCCGCCTCACCGACCTGCCCCGCAGCCGCCGGCTGCAGTTCCTGGCCGATGTGGAGCGGCTCGGCGAGGCCGTCCAGCTCGTGTGTGCCAGGCGCGACCCCGGTTTCCGCCGGATCAACATCGAGATCCAGGGCAACGAGGACGGGTTCCTGCACGCGCACGTCTGGCCGCGGTTCGAGTGGGAGCCGGAGGACGTGCGCCACCGCCCGGTCGGCCGGTACCCGGACGACCGCTGGGCCGACCCGGTCACCGCCCTCGGCCCGCAGCACGACGAGCTGCGCGAGGAGCTGGTCGCGGAGCTCGACCGGTTGGTCTACGACCCGGCCAGGCCACCGGAGACCCGCGGCCGGGGGCAGCAGCCGGCGGACGGCGTCGACGGCGCCGAGGAGTGGTCGCCGCCGGACCCGCAGGAACACACCAACTGACGGTGCCCGTCGGTACGCTCGGACGCACCGAGCCCACCGACGAGAGGGGCCGACGATGCCGACTGGGCTGACCAAGGATGCCGGCTGGCAGATCGGGGTGTCGCGTACGCTCGCGCACCCGCCGGCGGCCGTCTGGGAGTTCATCACCAGCCCGGCCGGGCTCGAGCTCTGGCTCGGCCCGGGCGCGGAGCTGACCCCGGAGCGCGGCGCCGCGTACCGCACGACCACCGGCGTCGCCGGCGAGGTGCGCAGCTACCACCCGGGCGAGCGGGTGCGCATCACGTACGGCGACACCACGGTGCAGGTGACCGTCACCCCCGCCATCAGCGGCGCGGGTGCCGTACTGCGCTTCCACCAGGAGCGGCTGTCCGACGCCGAGGAGCGTGAGCGCCAGCGAGCGCACTGGCAGCAGGTGATGACCGCCGTAGCCACCACCCTCGACGAGCAGTAGCTCGACGCGGTCACGGTGCTGGCTGCAGGCGCCGAAACACCGGCGTGCGCCGGGCGCCGTCGCACTGGGCGGTGATCCGCGCGGCCAGCTCGGGCAGGAACGGCTGCAGGTGCCAGCCGATGTCCCGGCAGCTGGCGACGAGCTCCGCGAGCACGGCGTCGAGTACCTCCGGTCCTGCACCGGCGCGCTCGGCCGCGGCCAGTTCCCAGGGGCGGACGGCCTCCACGTACCTGTTCGCCTCGTCCCCGATGCGGACGACGGTCGCGACCGCGGCACGAAAGTCGAACCCGGCAAGCGCGGCGTCGATCGCCTCGCCGGCGGCAGCTCGCGCCAACCGCAGCGGCGCCGCCACCGCACGGCCATCCCCCGCCGCCCCACGCGCGTCACCGTCGCCGGTCGCGCTCGGCGCGGTGGCGCCGCGGTACTTGGTGAGCATGGCGAGTGTGCGGCTGACCAGGTTGCCGAGGTTGTTCGCCAGGTCCTGGTTCGCCGCGGCGATCAGGCGGTCGGCAGAGTAGTCGGTGTCGGTCGTACGGGCGACGCCGCGCAGCAGCCACCAGCGCAGCGGGTCCCGGCCGTAGCTGGCGGCGACGTCCACCGGGTCGGCGCCGTTGCCGGCCGACTTGCCGAGCTTCGCGCCGCCTGACGTGACGTACTCGTGCACGAAGATCACGTCCGGCAGCCGCACACCGGCCGACAGCAGCATGGCGATCCAGTACACGGCGTGGAACCTGAGCACGCCCTTGCCGATCACGTGCACGACCTCGTCCGCGCCGGTCCACCACTGCGCGAACCGCTCGGGGTCGGTGCCGAAGCCGGGGCCGGTGAGGTAGTTGACCAACGCGTCGTACCAGACGTAGATCACCTGGCCGGGGTCGCCGGGCACCGGGACCCCCCACACCCCCACCCCCACCCGCGCGAGCGCGCCGCGTCGCGCGACACGCTGAAGTCGGCCAGCCCGGCCCGGACGAACGCCAGCACCTCCCGCCTGCGCCCGGCCGGCTCGACCCGCAACCGGCCAGACTCCAGCAGGTCGATGAGCTGCTCCTGGTACCGGCTGAGCCGGAAGAACCAGTTCTCCTCCGCGACGTGCTCCGGCTCGCTGCCGTGCTCCGGACACCGCCCGTCGCCGGTCAGCTCGTCCTCGGCGTAGAACGACTCGCAGCCCACGCAGTACCTGCCCTCGTACGCCTTCAGGTACAGGTCGCCGCGCTCCGCGCACGCCGCCCGCAGCCGTTCGACCCCCGGCCGGTGCCTGGGGTCGGAACTGGTCTTGACGAAGTCGTCGAACGACAGCTGCAGCGGTCCGCGCAGTTGCTCGAACGCGAGCGCGCCACGGGCCACGTACTCGGCGACCGGGAGCCCCTCGGCTGCCGCGCCGCGGACGTTCTTCAGCGCGTTGTCATCGGTTCCGGTCTGGAACCGCACCTCGTGCCCGCGCTGCCTGCTGTGCCGGGCGAGCACGTCGGTCTGGACGAGCTCGAGCGCGTGCCCGAGGTGTGGCTTCCCGTTCACGTACGGGATCGCCGTGGTGATGGTGTGACGACCCATCGTCTGCTGCCTTCCTCACCCCTCGACGGCTGCTCGCGGGGTGAGGAGGCGCCGAGTGGGCCTCCTCGATAACCGTCAGGACATGCCGAGTTGGCCGGATAGCGACATCTCCATCCGGCCGGCGAACGCGTCGTGCCTCAGCATGCCTCCAGCCTACCCGCCGCCGCGGTACGGCGCGCGCGGTGCGCGGCGACCCTGGCCCTGGTGGCGCACTCCTTCGAGCAGTACCTACGCGGCGAGCCCGGCCCGGTGCCGAGGAAGAGCGTCGCGCAGCCGGCCGCGGCACACTCGCCCCACGCGATCCGGCCGCGCTCGCTCATCAGCTGTGCCAGTGCCAGCGCGCTCGACGTCAGGAACCACTCCGCCCAGCCCGCGTCGTGCCTGTCGACGTGCAGGTGCCAGTGGTGCCCGTCGTGGTTCGACAGCCGCGGCGCCGTCGCGCACTCGGCGAGCAGCGCGTTCAACGCGCGCGCCGCGTGGTCGACGTCGGTCAGCAGCAGCACCGCCGTGAGCCGGCCGGCCGCGGCACGCAACGCGGCGGCGTCGGCGACGGTGAACGCCTCGCCCCGCACGTCCCGAGCCGCCTCGCCGTGCTCGCGCAGGAGCGCGGCGAGCCGGCTGCGCGAGATCGCCGGCTCGCGGCGCACCGCGTCCGCGAGCGCCACCGCACGCTGCGCCGGCCGGAAACCGGTCTGGTACTCGCCCATCCCCACCTCGCCGCACTGGTAACGTCTTATCGATTAAAGACGTTACCAGGTTGGAGTGCGATGCTTACCCGGCCACTGGCGACCTACCTGGTGACGTCGTTCTTCGCCCGGTTGGCCGACGAGGGCATGGGCGTGACGGTCGCCCTGCTCGCGCTCGCCCGCACCGGCGACGCGGCGCAGGGCGCCGTCGTGCTCACCGCGTGGACGGCACCGCACGTCGTCGCCGCGCCGTTGATGGGCGCGTTCGCGGCGCGCACCAGGCGCCCGCGCGCCTGTTACGGCGGCACGCTGGCCGTGTTCGCGGCCGGCGTCGCCGGCGTCGCCGGGACCGTCGGCCGGGTGCCGCTGGTCGCCGTGGTCGCGGTCGCTGCGGTCGGTGGCTGCTGCGGCCCGCTGGTCACCGGCGGGATGTCCAGCATGCTCGGCGGCCTCGTCGACGCCGACGGCCGCACCCGCGCGTACGCGCTCGACTCCGCCACGTACAACGCCGCGACGCTGGCCGGCCCGGCGCTCGGCGCCGTGCTCACCGGTGCGTGGTCGGCCGGTGCGGCGACCGCGGCACTCGCCGGGTCGGCGGCGCTCGCCGCTCTCGGGGCGGCCGCGCTGCCGATACCGCGGCTCGGTGACTCCGCACCGCCTGGCCTCGCCACCGCGATGGTCAGGGGCGGCACCGTCATCTGGCGCAACGGTGTGCTCCACGGCGTGACGGCCGGCACCTGCGTCGCGTACCTCGGCATCGGCGCACTGCCAGTCACGGCGGTGCTCCTCGCCGGCTCCTGGTCGAGCGCCCGCGACGGCGGCCTGCTGATGACCGCGTTCGCCGCCGGCGCGCTGGTGGCGGCGGTCGGGCTCGCGCGGTGGCGGCCGACGCTGCCGCCGGAGCGCCTCGCCGGCTACTGCCTGCTCGGCTGCACCGTCGCCCTCGGCCTCGCCGCGGCGAGCCCGGGACTCGTGGTCGGCCTGGCCCTGTTCGCCACCGCCGGCGCATGCGACGGGCCGCTGCTCAGCGCGACACTCGCCGCCCGGTCACAGCACGCACCGGCCGGGTCACGCCCCCAGGTGTTCACCGTCGGCGCCGCACTCAAGGTCTCGGCCGCCGCCTGCGGCGCGGGCCTCGTCGCCGTCGCCGCGGACCTGCTGCCTGCCCTGCTGCTGCTCGGCATCGCCGGCACCCAGCTCGCCGGCTACGCCGCCCTGCGACTGCTCCCACGGCTGCCCGGGTCAGCCGCGGCTGGCGCGCACCAGCTCGACCACCGCGGCGAGGCCTGACACGTCCGGCCCGGCATGCCGGCTACGGCAGTCGCCGTACGGGTCGAGGTGCACGGCACGGATACCCGCCTGCTCGGCGCCGTGCACGTCGGCGTACGCGAAGTCGCCGACCATCAGGGCGTGCGCCGCGGCGCAGCCCGCGGCGTCCAGGCCGAGCTGGAAGATCGCCGGGTCCGGCTTGCGCACGCCGACCAGGTGCGAGTCGATCACCGCCTCGACCCGTACGCCCGGCCCGTCGCCCACCTGGCACACCCCGGCCACCGCGAGCTGCCGTTCGACCGTGCCGACCGCATTCGACACCACCACGAGCGGCACGCCGAGCGCCGCCAGCCTGGCCAGCTCGGTCGCCGCCGCCGGGGTGGCGCTGATCCACTCCCGCCGGGCCGCGAACAGCGCCTGAGCAGCGGCGTCGCCGTGCTCGGCGGCGTCGCCGTGCTCGGCGGCAACTCCCAGCGCCGCGACGTAGGCTCGGGTATACGCGGACCAGCCCTGTTCCAGGTCGCCGTCCTGCGCGGCCATCCCGGCGTAATGGGCTCTGGTCAGCTCGGCATCGGTCGGATCCACCCCGTACGGCTCCAACGCGGCGCGCATCGCGGCGTGCTCCGGCAGGATGAGCACCCCGCCGGCGTCCAGGAGAACCGCATCGATCGCCGTTTCGGTGCACGCTGCCACAGGGAGACTCACATGCCGTATCCTTCCAGCACTCGAGAACCTCGGCCACGAAGGTAGCGTCAGAACTGCTATGCCTGACCAACGCGCTGTAGGTATGGCCTTCGCCACCGTTGGGGTGCCGCTCACGGTTGGCGGTCTCAGCTGGCTCGCACATACCGCCAACCACCGCTTGCGGCTCACCCCCGTCCAGGCCACCGTGGTCCGTGCGTACCAGGCGTCGCGCTACACCGGATTCTCCGACGGCGCGTTCACCCCGCACCCAGGGCACTACGTCGAGGTGGCGTACAACCACCCGCAGGACGCCCAGGACGCGACCGTACGCACCCACCACCTGCCGGTCTACCGCAGGCACCGGCCGAACTCCCGGCTGCGGCTGCTGGTCGACCCGGAGAACCCGGACGCCCAGCCGCACTCGTACGGCCTGCCCGGCTACGCGCGCCCCGCGCGGTTCTCCGCCGTCGCCGGCCCGGTCGCCGTCGCCGGTCTCAGCCTCCTACTGTTGAGGTGATGAGCACCGACGCAGGCACGCTGTACCGGCGGTTCCTCCTCGATCTCTGGCACGCGGGCGACGACGACCTGCCCGGGCTCGCCGCCGAGCTCGTCGGCCCCGAGTTCACCATCCACCGGCGCGGCACGTCCGGTCCCACCACCGGCCCGGACGCCGCGGTGGAGCTGATCACCGGCGGCCGGGCGTACTTCGACGACGTCGAGGTCACGCTCGACCTCGGACCGATCGTGGACGGTCAGTACGTGGCCGGCCGGTGGACGTTCGCCGGCAGTTACCTCGGTGGCATCCCCGGCGCGTCCGCGGCCGTCGGCACCCGGGTCGCGTTCTCCGGGCACGACATCGTCCACGTCGCCGACGAGAGGATCACCGACTACTGGGGCAGCTCGGACGCCGACCACCTCATGGAGCAGCTGACCGCGGGCTGAGCCCGGCTCAGTCGTCCGGCAGCATCCGCGGCATCACGTAGTACCGCGCGGCTTGGTTGATCTCGTTGCCTTCGCTGTCGGCGCAGCCTTCGAGCAGCGCAGGACGCACGTTGTGCTGGTACGACAGCTTCGCGTAGCCGCCGGTGAGCATGCCCAGCCCGTCGAGCAGGTATCCCGCGTTCACCGCGACGCGCGCCGGCTCGTTGCGCTGCACGGCAGCGAGCCGGGTGCGGCCACCCATCTCGCCTTCGCTGCTCGCGGTCACCACGACCCCGTGTGCACTGATCTCCAGCACCACGGCGGCGAACTGGTCGGCCACCAGGGAGATCCGCCGCACCGCGCCCGCCAGCTCCTCGCGGTCGACGACCACGTCGCCCGCGAAGCTGGTCGGCATGCCGCGCAGCACGTCCGGGTAGGTGCCGTCGAGCAGCCTGATGGTGGACGCGGCGCCGCCGCGGCCGAGGCTGAGCCGGCGCTCGGCACTGTCCGAGAGCCCGACGGTGATCGGCCCGGAACCCGGCAGCCCCTTCACCGCCTCGGCGAGCAGCCGCGCAGGCACCACGGCGTTCGCCTGCTCGGTGAGCGTCGGCTGCCAGGGCAGCTGGTGCCGTGCGATGCGGTACCTGTCGGTGGTCATCAGCGAGAGCGCCTCGCCGATACCGACCGCCACACCGGACAGCAACGGCACCGACTCGTCGCGCAACGCGACCCGCGACACCGCCGCCACGGTGGACGCCAGCGTGGCGGCGTCGATCTCGCCGACGGTCGGTGCGATGGCCGGCACCACCGGGTAGTCGTCGATCGGCAGCAGCGGCAGGGTGAACTCGGTGTCGGCCGCCTCGATCCGCACGCTCGCGTCCTTGCGCGCGATGGTGACCTCGGCGTCCGGCAGCGAGCGCACGATCTCCGCGAACACCCGGCCGGGCACGAGCACCTCACCGGGCACCTCGACGTCGGTCTCGATGGTCGCGACCGAGCTGGCCTCGTAGTCGTACCCGGTGACCGTCACCTCGCCCGCGGTGGCACGCAACCGCAGCCCGGAGAGCACCGGCAGCACCGGCCGCGACGACGCATGCCGCGCCGCGAACCCCGCCGCCTTCGCCAACTCTGCCGTCTGCGCATTGATCCGCATGGTTGCCTTCCGGGTCCCGTCGCTTCCCCTGTCCGCCAGACGATACGGGCTGTGGACGACACCCGTGACGGCGCCACCCACCCTGCACAATCACCCGCCTCGCCGCGCTATCTTTGCCTGTCGGGTGCACCTCGATTGGAGACCACGTACGTGAACCCGCTGCCTCGGACCCGTGGACGCCACCGGTGACCGACGTCGAACTCACCACCGAGCAGGCGTACGTCGATCGCCTGTACACCCGGTTGGACGAGCTCCGCGCCGGCTCGGCCGCAGAACTCGCCGCAGTGCGCAAGGCCGGCTCGGTGGGCACGCCGGCCGCACGCAGCGAACGCGACGCCAGGTCGACGATGCTGGAAGACCGCATCGCCCGCTTCAACGCCGTCGAGCACGGCCTGGTGTTCGGCCGCGTCGACAAGACGACCGGCGAGACCCACTACGTGGGCCGCATCGGGCTGTCCAGCGACGAGTACGAGCGCCTCCTCATCGACTGGCGCGCGCCCGCCGCGCGTCCGTTCTACGCCGCGACGCCGAGCGCGCCGCTGAACGTCACCAGGCGCCGGCACCTGCGGATCCGCAACCGGCAGGTACTCGGCATCGACGACGACGTCTTCGACCTGGCTGCGCTCGACGGCAGCGACCGCACCCACCTCTCCGGCGAGGCGGCGCTGCTCGCCGCGCTGCGGGAGGGCCGCACCGGCCGGATGCGCGACATCGTCGCGACCATCCAGTCGGAGCAGGACGCGGTGATCAGGAGCGAGCTCACCGGCGTGCTCGTGGTGCAGGGCGGGCCCGGCACCGGCAAGACGGCCGTGGCGCTGCACCGCGCCGCGTACCTGCTGTACGAGCACCGCGACCGGCTGGCCAACAGCGGCGTGCTCGTCGTCGGACCCAACGACGTCTTCCTCACCTACATCGAGCAGGTGCTGCCTGCGCTGGGCGAGACCGGCGTGGTGATGTCCACCGTGGACGGGCTGTACCCCGGGGTCGAGGTGACCGCGAGCGAGTCGACGGAGGTCGCCGCCGTCAAGGGCGACCTGCGGATGGTCGACGTCGTCGCCGAGCTGGTGCGTTCGTGCCAGCGGCTGCCGGAGCAGCCGGTGGAGATCGCGTACGGCCGGCACCGGCTGCGCCTGGACCCCGCGCTCGTAAAGCAGGCCCGCACGAAGGCGCGTAGGTCGAGGCGGCCGCACAACCAGGCGCGGGCGACGTTCCAGCGCCAGGTGTACGGCGCGCTGGCGGCCCAGGCGCTCGAGGCGATCGGGGCGAGCCCGGGCAAGCAGGCCCTCGACGACACCGCGAGCGAGCAGCTGGCCACCGACGAGGTCGCCGCCGCCGTCGACCGGCTGTGGCCGTACCTGACCCCGGAGCGGGTGCTCGCCGCGTGCTACGCCACGGCGTCACTGCGTGACCTGACGGCGACCGCACTCGAACCGGCCGAGCGCGAGCTGCTGCAGCGTCCCCGCGACCACGGCTGGACCAGCGCGGACGTCCCGCTGCTCGACGAGCTCGCCGAGCGGCTCGGGCCGATCCCCGCCAAAGACCCGCTCTCCCACCTGCGCGCCGAGGAGGAGCGGGTGGAGGCGGACGCCGCCACCGAGGTGCTCGGCCAGCTGGAGCTGGCGTTCCCGCTCGACGCCAACCAGGTGGTCGAGCGGTACCAGGGCCCGCAGTCGCGGCGCACCGCCGCCGACCGGGCCGCCGGCGACCGCAGCTGGACGTTCGGGCACGTCATCGTCGACGAGGCGCAGGAGCTCTCCCCCATGGCCTGGCGGATGCTGCAGCGCCGGTGCCCGCTGCGGTCGATGACCGTCGTCGGTGACCTCGCCCAGGCCAGCGTGCCGTGGCGGCCCGCGCGGTGGCAGGACGCGCTCGGCGACTACGCCCGCGACCGGCTGCGGGTCGCCCAGCTGACGGTGAACTACCGCACGCCGACCGAGATCATGGACGTGGCGGGTGCCGTTCTGCGCAGCGCCGACCCAGCGGCCGAGGTGCCGGAGTCCATCCGGGCGGCGGAGACCGCACCGTGGAGCCTGCAGGTGCCGCGCGAGTCGCTCGCCGAGGCGCTCACGAAGATCGTCGCCGACGAGGCGGCACAGTTGACCGAGGGCATGACGGCGGTGGTCGTCCCCGACGACCTCGGCGCGGAGATCGACCGCAGGCTCGCGGCGGACGTACCGCACCTGGTGCGGGCGCAGCGGCTCGACCTGGACTCCCCCGTCGTCGTGCTCGACGTGGCCCGCGCGAAGGGCCTCGAGTTCGACTCGGTGATCGTGGTCGAGCCGGCAACCATCCTCACCGCCGCCCCCGGCGGCGCACACGACCTCTACGTCGCGTTGAGCCGCGCCACCAAACGCCTAGGCGTCGTCCACACCGGCGACCTACCCGAACCCCTGCACGGCCTCGCCCGCCACGCCGGGTAGCGGGCATCAGCCAGCGGCCAGCAGGTCGACGGTGGCCGCCGCGATGGTGGCGACACCGAGCGGCAGCACCCGTTCGTCGACGTCGAACTTCGGCGTGTGGTGGCCGCTCGGCAGGTCGGTGCCGACGATCAGGTACGCGGCGACACCGCCTTGCTCCTGCACGCGGCGCATCATGGCGGTCGCGTCGTCCGACGCCTCCGCGACTACCTGCCCGCCCACGTTCACCACGCCGGGCACGCCCCGCGCCGCGGCAGCGACCGCTGCCATCGCGCGCTCGTCGGAGCTCGCACTCGGCGCCTTGCCCGCGAGTACGACCTCGGACTCCACCTCGTGCGCCGCGGCGGTACCCGCCACGATCAGCCTGGTGCGGCGCTCCAGCTCCTCGACGACCGCCGCGGACTCACTGCGCAGCTCCATCAGCATCCGCGCCGACCCGGCCACCACGTTGCGCCCGGTGCCGGCGTCGAGCCGACCGACGTTGACCCGCGAGTTCCCGTCGGCGTGCCGCGGCATCGCGTGGAGCTGCAGCGCCGCGGCAGCGGCGGCGATCAGCGCGTTGTGCCCGGTCTCGGGAGCCAGGCCGGCATGCGCCTCCTTACCGGCGAAGTGCACGTCGAGCTTGCTGGTGGCGAGGAAGCCGCTGATCCCAGGGAGGATCTCCCCCGATCGGTGCGACTGCGCGCCGACGTGTGGGGCGAGGAACGCGTCGACGCCGTCGAGCAACCCTGCCGTCACCATGGACTCGGCGCCCCTGCAGCCCTCCTCGCCGGGCTGGAACACCAGCCGGACGGTGCCCTGCCACTGGTCGCGGGTGCGGGCGAGCGCCTCCGCCACGCCGAGCCCCATCGCCGTGTGCGTGTCGTGGCCGCAGGCGTGCATGATGCCCTCGTGCACGGACGCGAAGCCCTCACGCGCGGGCAGGTGGTCGTCGCTGCTCGCCTCCGGTACGGCTAGGCCGTCGATGTCGAACCGCAACGCGACCGTACGGCCCCGACCCGCACCGTCCAGCTCGGCGACACAGCCCGTCCAGCCACCGGCCATCGGCTCGAGCAGCTCGACGTCCGCGCCGTCGGCGACCGCCCGCTCGTAACCGGCGGCGAGCTCGTCGGCCGACGGCACTCCCAGCCGGTCGACACCGGCGTAGAGGTCCTTGCCCCAGCGGACGCGCCAGCCGAGCGCGCGCAGCCTCGTCACGATCCTCGCCGTCGTACGGAACTCCATCCAGCCAGGTTCCGCATGCCTGTGCAGATCCCGGCGGTCGGCGACCGCCTGCTCGGCCAACTCGGTCGCGATCGCGACATAAGGGTTACTGTCGACGGGCACGGGCGAAGACCTCCTCGGGACTACCGGGTTCAGTTCAGCGGCCGGGCGGGGGCGGTGGTGCGGGGGCGAGCTCGTCGAGCTCTGCGAGGTCGGCGAGGGTGGGCTGCCAGGTGCCCGCGGCCGCGTTCGCGGCTACTTGGGTGGGCTTCGTCGCGCCGGCTATCACGGTCGCTACGGCCGGCTGTGCGGCGAGGCCACCGATCGCGACGTCGAGCAGGGTCAAGCCGCGCGCCGCGGCGAAGGCGGCCAGAGCGTCCAGCTGGTCGAAGTCGGCGTTCGCCAGCACGTGCGGCTTCTCCACCAGCTTGGTGCCGGCGGGTGCGGGCTCGCCGCGCCGGTACTTGCCGGTCAGCAGGCCGTTGGCCAGCGGGAAGTACGGGATCAGGCCGACGCCGTACTGCTCGCAGGCCGGCACCAGCTCACGTTCCACGTCGCGCTCGAGCAGGTTGTAGTTCTCCTGCGTGCTGATCATCCGCGGCGTGCCCCTCGTACGAGCGGTCCAGTCCGCGTCCGCGACCTGCCAGGCGGCGAACTGCGACGAGCCGACGTACCCGACCTTGCCCTCCCGGACGAGGTCGTCGAGGACGTCCAGGGTCTCCGCGATCGGCGTCGCCGGGTCCGGCTCGTGCATCTGGTAAAGGTCGATGTGCTCGACGCCCAGCCGCCGCAGGCTGGCTTCCACCGCCCGCCGCACGTACCGCCGCGAGCCGCGCGCGCCGTAGTCGGTGCCGTTGCTGCCCTGCATGTCCTTGCCGAACTTCGTCGCGAGCACCACCTCGTCGCGCCGCCCGCGCAGCGCCGCGCCGACGACTTCCTCGCTGGCGCCCTGCCCGTAGATGTCCGCCGTGTCGAGGAAGGTGATACCGGCGTCGAGCGCCGCGTGGATGACGGCGACCGAGTCCTCCTCGCCGATCCTCGTGCCGAACGCGTTGCACCCCAGCCCCACCGCGGAAACGGTGAGTCCGGAGTCGCCGAGCCTGCGATACGTCATGTCAGCCATGATCAGAACGTATCGGCATGGCGGAATTTGAGGATGTCCCGAGTTCCGTTGAACTTCGGTGGCGGCCCCGAGGTGATCGTTAGGCCACCTGCTCGTGTTCAGCATCGCATGGGGTACTGACAGTCTCGGTGAACTGGGCGTTGAGCGTGTCGCGGAGCTGGCGGAGGTG